>JACPZN010000132.1 GCA_016195505.1 Nitrospirota bacterium
CTGAGCCCGGTGGAGGTGGAACATCCGCCCATGGCGGTGCGGGAATCGTTGGGCGGGCTGATCGGTCGGAGCCCGGCCATGCAGCAGCTTTTCGATATGATCAGCCTCATGGCGGACAGCTCGGCTACGGTACTTATCGAGGGCGAAAGTGGGACCGGCAAGGAGCTCGTCGCCAGGACAATTCATGAGTTGAGCTATCGAAAAGGGAAGCCCTTCGTCGTCGTCGATTGCGGCTCACTGCCGGAAACACTGCTCGAAAGCGAATTGTTCGGGCACGTGAAGGGGGCCTTCACAGGGGCGGTGGCGAACAGACGAGGCCTCTTCGAAGAGGCCAACGGGGGTACCATCTTTCTCGACGAAATTGCCGACACGACGCCGGTGTTTCAATCCAAGCTGCTTCGCGTCCTCCAAGAGGGCGAGATTAAGCCGGTCGGCGGAACCAAGCCGATGAAGATCGATGCGCGGGTCATTTCTGCGACGAACAAGGATCTGGCCGACCTGGTCAAGGCCAAGACCTTTCGTCAGGATCTTTACTATCGATTAGCGGTCTTACCGCTGTATTTGCCGCCGCTTCGTGACCGGCGAGAAGATATTCCGCTGCTCGTGGAACATTTCGTGGCGGGATCGTGCAAACGGCATCGCCAGCCGATTCGGCCTGTATCGGAAAAGGCGACGAAGGGATTGAGCGAAGCTGCATGGCCCGGCAATGTCCGGGAGTTGCAACACTACATTGAGCGAGCCGTGGTGACGACCGCCGGTCCGACACTGGCGTGCAAAGATCTTGTGGCGCTCGGTTCCGTGGCCGACGATGAGGACTTGCGATCAGCGACGCGTGGAGCGGTCACCCAAGCCGAGAGCGCTCGCATCGTTGGTGCCCTCAAGAAGACCGGTGGAAACCGATCTAAAGCGGCCAAGCTGCTCAAGATCAGCCGCGCGAGTCTCTACAACAAGCTGCGCGAGTACGGCATCGAGTGAGGATGCTGCAGAAGTCCTCCAGCGGCGTTCTCGCATCGCTCAAGGCCTCAACGTCCGGGGGATCACTTGATGTAAAGTGCTTCTCCGCTCGCAGCTAATCGAAACGAGCGGATCAAGCGAAGCTTGGTATGTACCTCCTCCTAGGCCTTTCACTCGCTGCGTCCTTGCCTGCGGAGCGGCGCGTCTTGGCGCGCCGGGGTTGGGCGGGTGAGAACCAAGAACTTTTTCAGCATCCTCCGAATCTCACCGAGTGCGCATTCGTCTTTGGTGAGCGACCCTTGATCCCCATATTTTGATGGGTTTCAAACAATCTCAGGCCATCTTGGATGAGCTCAAGGGCGGCGATCGGCGTTCGATCGGCCGTTCTCATCGAGTGGTGGCAGCTGTGCGCCGGGACCCGACCCTCTTTCCCGCGCTGATGAGCGGCCTGGGCCATGCGGACGAACTGGTTCGCATGCGCGCCGCCGATGCGGCTGAAAAGCTCACGGCTAGGAATCCCCAGCGGCTCCAGCCGTTCAAACGCAAACTCTTGAGTTTAGCGGCGCGAGCGGAACAACCGGAACTGCGGTGGCATCTGGCCCAGATGCTTCCACGATTGGAGTTGTCGCCGAACGACCGGACGATGGCAGTGGCGATTCTTCGGCGCTATCTCGGGGACCGGAGCCGGATCGTCAAGACCTTCGCGATGCAGGGATTGTTCGATCTGGCCAGTCAGGATGCTAGACTTCTGGCACCCGTTCGACGAGTGATCTCCTCTCTCACCAGGACAGGCAGTCCGGCGATGAAAAGCCGGGGACGTAAGCTGCTGCTCCAGCTTGGTCCTCCAACTTTGTCCCAACATGCCCCAGTCTTCCAACCGCGCCGTCCAATAAGATAGACAGTCTAACCGATTGATTTCTTTTCATGCTTCTTTATGCACGGGAACGATTGTCTAACTCCGTGGAAGAATTCCCCATAAGCTAGCAAATGCCGATGCACGACGGGAATCTCTCCAACTTCTTGCCGATTCGAAGAAATTTCTGTTGGTAACCAAGCAACTGCCGCGAGGCACGACGATTGCGCAGTGAAAACACTGCTGGTGAGGGTCTGGGTGATTTTGGACCGGCCTCCGAATGACCCACTCCTTCGCAAGAAGGAACCCTTCACCAGCTCTTTCCTCCATTGAAAAGGGCCGAGGTCATACAGGAGGCCGGCTCCTTAATAAGTAAGAGCGCGGGGTCATGAGTTTGTTGGTAGAGCCACTTCCTTTCTTAACCGTTCCGCCCATCATGGCGGGAATAGCCGAGGAGGCCGCAATGAGGTCTTTTCTTAACCAACCGAGACGAAGCTGGAGGCGCACAGGAGTCGCGCTGATGCTGCAAGGCTTCTTGCTGGCTGGCAGCATGGTGACTGCACCATGGCTGTTTGCTGCAGGAGCGGGCGATCAGTCGCATGGAGGCCATGCGACACCGGTTGCCATGCCGGGCTGGACCCAGCAACTGAAGGGCCAGACGGTGGTGGAGAATGCCATCGAGGGGCGCGGGGGCAATGCACAAAAGATGGAGATGCAGCACCACCGCCTGATGGAGAAGCTCGAACAGCAGGCGCAGAAAGATGCCAAGGCCCAGCAGACATCCGGTGCATTCAACGAGATGTCTATGATGCACCAGTACATGGGGCAGGACGGCAGCAGCTTTCTCCTCATGACGGACTCCGGCAAGGGCGAGCCGGTGATGAGTTCGGGAGGCAGATGCCCAGCCGGTGTACCGATGAAGCAATATGATGTCTCGATGATCAACATCGAAATCACCTTGAACCGTTGGCTCGATTTCTATCCGGGCTATATGTATGCCCTGACTCAGGATCTCGACAAGATCCGCGGTGAGGAAGACAAGAACAAGGCGGCGCGTGAGAAAGACGGGTTCGATCCAGGCGCTGTCAGCACGGGTTTGCAGGGCGACATGATCCAGCCCTTGGTCATTCGAGCGAATCAGGGTGATTGCGTTAAGATGACGCTCCGCAACCAGATGGAGAGCGAGGACGGCAGCCTGTTCATCCAGGCCTCCAGCATGATTGTGAGCGCGACCGGCAAGCCGGCCACGACCACGAACCCCGATTCCATCGTCGCACCGGGCAAGTCGCAAGAGTTTGAGTGGTACATCCATCCGCAGATGCAGGAGGGCGTGCGGCAGTTTCATTCCTACAGCCATGACCGTGAATTGACGGTCCTGGGTCTCTTCGGCGCCTTTATCGTGGAACCAAAGGGGTCGAAGTATGTTGATGCCCTTGGCAGTGGAGGTCCAGCGCCGGAGACCAAGAGTGGCTGGCAGGTGAATATCGATAACGGGTCCGGACCGGACTTCCGCGAGTTCGTGCTCTTCTACCACGAAATCGGCGATGAAGCGTTCCGTCCGCTGAACAAGAAGGGCGACTTCCTGCCCCAGCGCGATCCGTTGACGGATGCCTATCGTCCGGGTGGCCGGGCGATCAATTACCGTAGCGAGCCGTTCGGGATCGATCAGATGCATCTGCAGCACGAGTATTTCGGGTTTGAAGACGAATCGATGGCCTATAGCGCCTATACATTCGGCGATACTCCGACCACGATTGCCCGCGGCTATCTGGGCGATCCGGTCAAGTGGCGGTTGGTCCATGGTGGATCCGAAGTGTTCCACTCCCACCATCCGCACAGCGGATCGATCCGCTGGCAGCGGAGCCCGGGCACTGAACCCAACAACATGTGGGCGATGGGTCAGGACGGCCCGGTCAAGTATCCGGTGGTTCGGACCAAGTCCGATCGCGTGGACGTGGAAGTCATAGGTCCGTCCGAAGCGTTGGACCTCGAGCCGGAATGCGGCGGCGGCGGCTGCCAGCATTTGGCGGGCGAATTCCTGTATCACTGCCACGTCGCGCACCACTATGTGGCGGGCATGTGGGGCTATGGCCGGTTCTACAACACACTCCAAGTGGGGGCCGCACACACCGACAGCATGCCTGACCTCCGGGAGTTGCCGGATCGTCAGGGCCGGATGAAGCTCGGCGTCTCGTCGGACAAGCTGATTGGGACGACCGTCGATTGGTTCGGCAAGACTTTCAAGATCGTCGACAAGAGCCAGAAGACCAACTGGAAGTCCGATCCGGTCATTGTGAACATCAAGGATTGGGTTGAAATGTTCGTGCCGGCTCAGGGCAAACCGGGGCACACGGACAACGAGAAGGCTCAGATTCTCGCCTATGACTCGACCGTGTGGGACTGGAAGTGGGACGGCAACATCGCGCGCGGCGAGCGAGAAAGCACTGCACAGAATCCGAAGTACACGTGGGCAGCCAAGTGGGATGACAGCACCAGACCGGCCATTCTCTTTGATCCGACCACAGGCAAGATGTCCTGGCCGTTGTTCAAACCGCACTTCGGCAAGCGGGTGCCGTTCTCTGCCAACCACAGCGGCGCGCCGTGGCTGGAACCGATTCACCAAGACGCCAATGGTGAACGGACCTCCGAGCCGGCCATGCCGGGCGAGCAGGGCCGATGGAGCCTCTGCCCCGACAATGCCAATCGAAAGCATTACAACATCCACTTCGTCCGTATGCCGATCACCCTAGCCAAGAAGCAGGGGAAAGAGCCGGCCATGGTCGACAAGGACGGCTTGATCTACGTGCTCCATGAGGAAGAACGTTTGACCAGGGCGAATGACGATCTCAAACTTCCGGCGGTCATCCGTGCGAACGTGTATGACTGCGTGGATCTGTTGCTGACGAGTGAATGGGACGACGATGATTACACGAATTTCCAGTCGTCCAAGATCAACATCCATCCCCACTTCTTCCAGTTTGACACGGGGAATTCGGATGGTGTGATCTCTGGGTTTGAGTATGAAATGTCGGTCCGGCCGTTCACCATGTGGGGCAAGAAGACCAATCACGGTTTACCTGCGCCGATGGTGGCGAAGATCGTGGGCGGTGCGAAGGCAGGGGCCACGTCCATCAAGATCCAGATGGCTCCCGGCGCCACGGCATTCCATGTGAACAGCGAAGTCATGGTCGGCATGGATTGTTTGGAGAAGGGCAACGACGCAACGGCCTCACTGCCGAGGGATAAGAGCTGTCAGGAAGTCGTCCGCATCAAGGACATCAAGGGCGATCAGGTCACCTTCTTCAAGCCGCTGAAGCACAACCACCCGGCGGGTGATCTCGTGTCGCCGGAGTTCGTCCGCTATCGGTGGTGGGTGGACGTGGATATGGGGACCGTGTTCTGGCATGACCACGCATTCGGCGCGACGACCTGGCCACATGGCGGGTTCGGCGTGACGATCGTGGAGCCGTTCGGGTCCACTTATCACGATCCGAAGAACGGCAAGCTGGTGTACAGCGGTCCCATCGCCGATATTCACAGCAACGAGCCGATCGGGGCCGGTGTCAGCGGGAGCTTCCGTGAGTTGATGGTGTCGATCCACGACACGGTGCCTCATACGGTCAACGTCATCGAAGCCGGTAATCCTCCGGGCCAGCCGGTCGAAGTGGCGTTGGAAGCCGGCAAGACCGTGTCGTTCCAGATGCCGGAAAAGATCATGAATGCGCCGAATAAGTACATCAACGGCGGAACGCATACGACCGGCAGCGGCTTCAACTTCCGCGCGGCACCGTTTGCACAACGCCTGTCCAACAACCCGGATACGTCGAAGCTGTTCAGCAGCGCGATCCATGGAGACCCTGGTACGCCGTTGCTCCGTGCGTACACCGGCGATACCATGGTGTTCCGCCTGTTGCACCAGCTGATGAACGAATCCCACGTCTGGACGATTTCGGGCCATACCTTCCTCACGGAACGGTATGCGGCCGATGCCAATCGGAAGAACTCGATTCACGTCGGGATCGCCGAACGGTATGACCTCGTGACCAAGGCCGGGGGATTTCAGGGCATGCCAGGCGACTACATTCACTTCAACGGTCGGACATCGCACTTCGCCGAAGGTGGATGGGGCATCGTACGCGTGCTCGACAAGGAAACAGCGGATCTGAAGCCGCTGCCAAAGGGAACCAATCCTTTGGGGATTCCTGCGACGCCTGGCTCAGTCTGCCCGTCCGATGCCCCGGTAAAGAGTTTCAACGTCGTGTCGTTGGACCGGCCGATGAAGCTCCACCCGAAGGCGCCGGACGTGATCGAGGTGGACTTCGAGCGCAAGATCGAAATGACGATGCCGGAAGGCAAGATCTACGCGCTTGAAGAGGAAGCGACCACGGTAGCGGGCAATGTGATGCCGAATCCGCTCACGTTGCGTGCCAATCTGGGAGACTGTATCAAGGTCAATCTGAAGAACAAGATGAAGGCAAGCCGGGCGTCGTTCTTTGCGCCGGGATTGTCCTTCGATCCGAAAGACAGCCAGGGCCTGAACGTCGGGAACAACCCCGGCGATCAGACGATTGCCCCGGGCGAGAGCCGCACCTACACCTACTACGCGCACCCGGCGAACAAGGAGACGACGTCCTTGGTGTGGGACGGTGGGAACATCGTCGTCAATCCACGCAACGGATTGTACGGCGCGATCATCGTTGGCCCAAAGGGATCGCAATATCGTGATCCTGTCACCGGCGCCGACATCTCGCAAAAGAATGCCTGGCGTGCCGATGTCATCGTCGATGCCAGCTTGCCGGAAAACGTGGGCAAGCGGAACTATCGCGATGTGGCCCTCTTCTTCCAGGATGAGGACAACATCATCGGGACCGCGTTCATGCCCTATGTGCAGAACGTGGCCGGCTTGACATCGGTGAACTACCGCGCCGAGCCATACAAGTTCCGTGAGGAACAAGGCTGCTCTCTGGGCAAGATTTTCCAGCCCTGCGTCGTGGACAAGCCCGAAGATCCGGCGACGCCTCTGATCGAGGCGCATGCCGGTGATGCGATTCGTATCCATGTGATCGGCGCCAACAGCGAGCAGAACGGGATGTTCGGGGTCGAAGGCCATGAGTGGCCGATCGAACCCTATATGCCGGGGGCCGACATGATCAGCGTGGTGGAGTATGCCGGGTCCGAGATCCTCGATGTCTTCGTCCGTGGCGGCGCGGGCGGCCCGTATCGTCAGGTAGGAGACTTCGTGTGGTCCAATCAACGGCTGCCCTACACACAATCCGGACAATGGGGCTATCTCCGTGTCTTGCCGGTTGGCGATTCACGGATCCAACCGCTCGGTGCCGCCTCTATGGGCGCCAAGCGTGCTGATGTGCAGCCTGAGCCACGGGCGATTCCGACGGCGATGAAATAGTCGTCGAACGGAGAATGCTGGACCGAGGGGGGAGCTGCGCGCAATGTGTGGCTCCCCCGTTTTCTTAGAAGTGCTGTGTATAGATTGACAAGTGATTCATTGCGTCATTGATTCAATAATCCGATAAAACAATGAATCAGACGAAGAGGGAGGCCGGAATGAAGACGATCTTGAAGACCATCGCGGCGGGAGTACTCTCAGTGTGTCTCGTCGGTCCTGCCCAAGCTTATGAAGAAGTGACCGTGACGGACGGTGGAAGCTTATCCGGAACGGTGAGGCTCACTGGGGAGCTGCCGAAGCCCAAGGGGTACAACCTCGTCACGTTTCCCGACCCCGTGTATTGCGGGCGCATCTCCGACGGACGAGGCTGGCGTCTCTTGCAAACGTTTCATATTGGAACCAGTCAGGCGTTTCAGGACGTCGTCGTGATGATCGAGGGCATCGAGAAAGGAAAGAAGTTTGAATTCAAGGCCCCGCGGATCGAGGCGATCGATTGCACGTTCAAGCCGTTCACCACCGTCGTCTGGGATCGACACCCGGTGGAAGTGGTCAACATGGATCCGGTGATGCACGACATTCAAGCATACGAAACCTCCAATCTCGGTCCGCGGGTCCTCTTCAACGTGCCGCTGCCGATGAACCCGTTGCATCCGCGGGAAATGAGTCACGCATCGCAGTATCACAGACACTTAGCCGGTCAGCCGATGACACAAACGGTGCACATGACCAAGGGACGGCGGGTCTTCGTCATGCAGTGCGGCTTCCATGCTTATATGGAAAGTTGGGGCATCGCGGTCGATGATCCCTACTATGCCGTGACGGATCAGGACGGCCACTTCGAGATTGCGGACGTTCCGCCTGGAACGTACCACGTGACGGTCTGGCATCCATTGGCCGGAACAAAAGAATACAACGTCACGGTCGACCCGAAGAGTGAAGCCGTCCTGAATGTGACGATGGATGCGCCGACCGGGCGGCTCTATGCGAACGAGGCGGTCGAGAATCCTCGGTTCGGATTGGGGCTGATGAAAGGTCAGCCGATTATGCCGACGTTGGAGAGGCAGGCTTACTGAAGCGGTCAACTATGAGCGATCAGCTTTCAGCTCCTGATTTCTGAACCTGATAGCTGATGGCTAAGGGGCCATGCCAAGAATAGCGAATTGCAAGATAACGGCGGTAACGTTGTTGGTGATGTCGCTCCTTCCGATAGAGCTACTTCACGCCACCCACGAATTGTCGAAACAGCCTCCGTTGTGGAGCGTGCTCGATGAAGCGGAACGTTTGGCGACGATTGAGGTTCCCGGGGGAATGGCGCTCGTGCCGGCCGGGTGGTTCCTCATGGGGAGCGACCCGCAGAAGGATCGAGCCGCCGGGCCTCAGGAATTTCCGCAGCATCGGGTCTTTCTTGATGCGTTCGTGATCGATCGTTACGAAGTATCGAATGTGGAGTATCTGCGCTTCGTGCTGGCAACCGGAACGGACTGGCCGAAATTTTGGCGGGAGAGTCCGTTTCCAGAGAAAGCCGCGCTCCATCCGGTGATCAATGTCAGTTGGCATGAAGCCGATGCCTACTGTCGATGGGCCGCCAAGCGGCTACCGACTGAAGCGGAGTGGGAAAAAGCGGCGCGCGGCGAGGACGGGCGGGTCTTTCCCTGGGGCGACGAGCCGGCGGGATGGATCAAGAGTAACATCGCGCATCCCGGATCGAAGCGCGGATTTAAGTATCCCCCGCTGGCCAATGTGAATCGGTACGACAAGGGCGTCAGTCCCTACGGCGTCTATCAAATGGCCGGAAACGTCAGTGAATGGGTGGCGGATTGGTTCGACCCCGAATATTACCAGCGGAACCGGTCGGACAATCCGACCGGGCCGGCTGCCGGCGAACTCAAAGTATTCCGTGGTGGTTCCTGGAACGAAGATCCAGAGGTTGCGCGATCCGCCGGACGAAATGCTGGCACACCGGATCGTAAGAGTTATTTGACAGGGTTTCGATGTGCCAGGTCTGAAGCAAGCCGTCAGCCATCAGCGGTCAGCTATCAGCTGACCAACAATCCATAATTCGCTGACGGCTGAACGCTGAAAGCTACAAATACGAGGAGGCCGAGGTATGAATAAAAAAATAGCACAGATATTCCGAAAGCGGGAGTGGACCACCAACGTGTGTCTGGTCACTGCAGGGTTGTTCATCATGGCCGGCATGGCCTGGGGGCTCGATATTCAGGACATTACGGTGGAGTGGACTGAGGCAGGTAAGAAGATCGCGGCCGAGCGTGTGGCCAATTGGAAAGCCAAGGATGACATGGTTCTCGTAGCGGCTGGTGAGTTTGTGATGGGCAGCGACAAGAAGGCGGATCGGTTGGCCTATCGAAGCGAGATCCCGCAACGGCGTGTCTATCTGGATGCGTTCGAGATCGGCAAGTACGAAGTCACGGCGCTGGAGTATCTCAAGTTCGTGCTTGCAACGAACCGCTCGCCGCAGCTGGATTGGCGTTACGACGGCGGGAATTTCCAAGAGGCCATGGCGCATCATCCCATCATGCATGTGAGCTGGTATGACGCCGATGCCTACTGCAAGTGGGCGGGCAAGCGGTTGCCGACGGAAGCGGAATGGGAGAAAGCGTCGCGTGGGGTGGACGGGCGGCTCTTTCCGTGGGGTAAGGAATATGCGGGGCCGACCAGGGCGAATTTTGGGAGAACCGGGCTTTCAGGTCCGGTACGGGATCGTCCGGAGCGATTGTTGCTCTACCCACCGATTATTTCAGTCGACAAATATGAGAATGCGGTGAGCCCGTACGGACTCTACCAGACGATCGGGAATGTAGCCGAGTGGGTGTCTGATTGGTACGACCAGGATTATTACAAAACGGCGCCTGACCGGAATCCACAAGGGCCGGAGACCGGCACGCAGAAAGCCTTCCGTGGCGGCGGCTGGATGGACAGCACGACGACCATGCGGGTAGCCATGCGGAACGGGACCGATCCGAATACCAAAATCAACTGGCTCGGGTTCCGGTGCGCGAAGGGTGCGCAGGAAACGGCAGGCACGAAGGTGTCACAGTTTGTGCCGTGAAGGGATTATTCGCCATGCTGATGGCTTGAGCGGGCTGGCGGCTGCCATTTCATCGTTCGAAGGATGAAGGCCCGTGCTTCTCGACTTGCACCAGAGAAAGTGGCATTATCCGGGCCTGGAAGAATATCAGAAACATTGGAGCGTGGCCTGTCGCAGTTGTGATCGTAGCGGGGCTTGTGGTTTGTGCTGCGTGGCCAGCTTCGGCTGAAGAAACGACATGCAGGATCGCGTGTTCTTTCCATGTCGGGGTCGCATTGCCCTCGGAATCTGAATGGAAGAACGATCAATTGAGCTCGGCATTCAGATCCCAGAGCAGATAAGCTGTGGCGCTGAGCATCTCTCGGCGCCCCTTCACCTGACACCCGACTGCGTCTATCGCCAGCTTGGCGATCACCTCTGAGCCTCACGTGTCCGATCTTTACCTCTTCCTGACATGGCTTCATCTCCTTGCGGCAATCTCTTGGATCGGCGGAATGATTTTTCTTTCCCTGGTCCTGGCTCCCTTGGTCAGAAGCCGTACGGCTACGCCTGAATTCATGGCGCTCTTTCGCTCTGCGGCGCGACGTTTCCGATTGGTCGTGTGGAGTGCGGTCGCGCTTCTCTTGAGCACTGGTCCGGTGCTTCTTCTCCAGAGAGGCCTTTCTTTCGCCGATCCGACCGGATGGCCACAGGTGTTGCGGATGAAGCTAGGATTGGTCGGAGCGCTGCTGTTGCTGACCGTTGCGCACGATCTTCTGCTCGGACCACAGCTGCGAAGGGTGACTTCTATCCCGATGGATTCTAGGTCCCCACGGGAGAGGATGATCGTTCGCGCTTCCTCCTGGGTACCTCGCGTTGCACTGCTGCTGGCGCTTGGAGTACTCCTCGCGGCGGTCATGCTCGCGCGCTCTTAGCTCCTTGCTCTGTCGCCTTCTGCCACAGTGTCTACAATTCGCCCTGTGGCAACATCCCCCCTTGTTTCAGGTCCTTTCCCGCGCATGCCTCCGAAAACATGTGAATTTTCCCGTAGAAATGTGTTATCGAAGAGTGGCTGTGAACGGCGTCCAGCTTGCAGCATAAGAGAACGCCAGAGGGGAGGAGAGGCATGGGCCGGTGGGTGCCTTATGATCGGTGTATTGTCGGGATGGTGTTCTTGGTCCTTATGCTGGCAGGACAAGCGTACGCAGACGATCCGGACGAGAAGAAGCCTGAAGACAAGAAACCGAGGACGATGGTCGATTGTCGCTATCAGCAACTCTATGAGCAGTCCGATGATGAGGCAGCCGGTGACGCCTTTCCCTCCGATGACGTCTTCCGCCCC
>JACPZN010000155.1 GCA_016195505.1 Nitrospirota bacterium
AAGAAGAAGACTGCGGCCAAGTCAAAGCCAGCCCCAGCTGCTCGGAGAAAAATCAAGCCGGCGGCTAAAGCCGTGGCTGTGAAAGCAGCGTCCCCTGTCATGGTGTCCGAACCTGTTCGTCCCAAGGAGACGGCGAAGGAGCGGGAAGCGCGGGAACGGCGGCGGGAAGTGCTCCAGAAAATGCTCCTGGGCAAACGCCAGGAGATTATGAGAGAGATTGAAGATAGCCTGGGCCAGTCTCTGACGGAAGATCAACAGCGGCGTCTGGAGTCGGCGCGTGACGTCGGCGACCAGGCCTTGATGGATCTTGAACGCGAGCTCG
Source organism: Nitrospirota bacterium (assembly GCA_016195505.1). Lineage (GTDB taxonomy): Bacteria > Nitrospirota > Nitrospiria > Nitrospirales > Nitrospiraceae > Nitrospira_D. Next base: position 323 of record JACPZN010000155.1, read on the forward strand.
GCATCTCCTTGATGGAGATGCGTAACCGCCGCCGGCAGTCGATCGATGAAGCGCTCACGCGTCTGCACGAAGGCACGTACGGCATTTGCGCCGAATGCGGCGTCGAGATCAGTGAGAAGCGGTTGCAAGCGGTGCCCTTCGCCAAGCTCTGCGTCGAGTGCCAGTCGCGCGCGGAATTGTTGGAGAAAATCGAACGGGAAGAAGAGCGCGATTAGCCCACGATGGATTCCCATCGTGTGCCGCCCAACCAGCCCATCTCCTCCTCGATGAACAGTGTCCCCTGAGCAATCGTCTCCGACGTGACTCGTGTTTGCCTGCCTTCTTCGGTAGGATACGCCGCAGGGATACTCGACCATGAGCAGGCAGACTTCCCATCGAGCGGTTGTCCTCGCCAGTGGGGGGCTGGATTCCACCGTTGCGGCGGCTGTGGCGCGGCGAGACGGATACGATCTCTATCTGCTCACGATCGCCTACCGGCAGCGGCATGCGGTCGAGATCGAACGAGCCGGCCAAGTGGCGGCGGCGTTAGATGCGCAGCAGCATCTCGTGGTGGATGTCGATTTGCGGGCCATCGGGGGATCGGCCCTCACCGGGGATCTCCCGGTCCCGAAGAATCGCCCCGAACTCGACCGGGGCCAGGGCATTCCCATCACCTACGTGCCGGGGAGAAACTTGATCTTTCTGTCGCTCGCCGCAGCCCATGCGGAGGTGTTGGGAGCTTCGGTGATCTATTTCGGCGCCAATGTACTCGACTATTCTGGTTATCCGGACTGTCGACTTGAATTTATCCGGGCTTTCGAGGTTGCCGTTCAGGCCGGGACGAAAGCGGGGGCGGAAGGAAAACGGATCGAGGTACGGACGCCGCTGCTCGCGCTGACCAAGGCAGAAATCATTCAGCTCGGGATGACGCTGAACGTTCCCTTTCATCTCACGCACAGTTGCTACGATCCGGTCGGCTCGGTTGCCTGCGGACAGTGCGACAGCTGCCTCATTCGCAAGGAGGGATTTGCCAAGGCGGGAGTTGTAGATCCGATCCCATATGCGTTACCCTAAAAAACGTGAAGGGGTTTCTTTCGTTTGTTTGGTTTGTCTTATTGAGCCAGACTAACCAAAGCAACCAAACAAACCAAACGAACCAAACAAACCAAATGAACCAAACAAACCAGGTGAACAAAACTATGAAGACTCCGCGGACGATCTGGATCAGTCTCGTCGTGCTCATGCTCAGTGCCGCACCGGCTTGCAGTCAGAGCGAGACTCAGCCGATGGGCGCGGCTGGGCCGGCTCCTGCCGAACTGCGAGGAGGGGAGCAGAAATTCACGGCCAATTGCTCAGCCTGCCATGGGGCCGGAGGGGTCGGAACTACGCAAGGCCCACCGCTCGTGCACAAGATCTACGAGCCCAACCACCATGGCGATGGCGCCTTCCAGCGGGCTGCGGCCAACGGGGTCAAGGCGCACCATTGGCAGTTCGGTGACATGCCGAAGATCGAGGCCGTGAAGCCGGAGGACGTCGATCAGATCGTGAAGTATGTGCGCTGGCTGCAGAAACAAGCCGGTATTTTCTAGTAGAAATCTGAAAAGCTCTCTCGTGTCCGTATACCGATCTCTCAGCCACCTCGAAGGGACTCCGGTAGTTTGGGAACGTTTCTGGTGACTGTCCTGGTGTTGTCTATCCGACTGAAGCGGTAGGTTGAATATACGACAGAAGCGCAATGGAAACATGAGCAGGCCCAGCGGCAACGTTGTGAACGCATAAGGCACAAATTGCGAATTCTGAAGGACGCTCCGCTTTCGAAAGAGAGTGGGGCTGTTGTATTGCCGTATCAATATTGTATTTCTCGGGCATCACCGTCATGTGTGCCGGCTCCGGCGTTGAGAAACGGTCCTTACCCGTTCGGGGAGAGGAGACTCTTACAAAATAGATCAACCGTCTTCTGAAACAGAAAGAGGGCGGTGTCCTGTGGAGAGGCGGCAAGAGCGGCGTGGGCGCTGGCCCGGATAGCGTCAGGGGAGAGACCGTGGCGGCGGGCTACAAGCAGGGCATCATCCAGATCGAGCTCAGTCCCACGACGAAGTTTGGCGATGACGAAATCGACCGGAGACAGCGCACGCACTCGGAGAGGAGGCTGATTGACGAGATCCATGGCTCGGTCCCGATAGCCGGGCGGCATAGCCACGACCGACCAGCCGGAAAAATTCTGCGTCAGATCGGCGGGGATCTTCTGGGTCGTCAAATAATCCATCAGCGGAGTCAGCGGACCTTCAAGTTCGGCGCCCACATCGCGAGTCGCCCGATCCGGGAGGCCGTAGGCATGCAGTGCCAGCGCGCTCACGAGCAGGAGGTCCACTGAAGTGCCGGTGTCAGTCACATACCGGGTGAGTAGCTCGATGAGATGCTCAGCGGTGAGCGTAGGCAAAGTAGACCGCCTCGGCAAACGTGCGATACTCACGGAAATCGATCGGACCGGAGTCGATGGGGAGAGGGGCACGGTCGAAAAGATAGGTCAGGAGGCGTCGGTACTGCGTGTACCACCGGCAGGCGGTCTGGTAAGCCTCCTGCACGGCCGGATGTGACTGCCACGGTGCGAGGTCTAATTGATCATTCAACAAGATTTCAAGCCAGAGCACCCGCCGGCCCCGTGCGGTTCGGAGAGCCTCGTCAATCGACGTCGTGCCAAGATACGCCGGCAGCAGTTTGAGTGCGGGTTCCGACTGGTGAGAGGCTGGGACTGACATGGCGCTAGCGTAGCACAGCGCCGAGCGGAGAAGAACTGTCGTTGCCGGTGGGGCCACCCGCAGATTCATGGCTTCAGCGCGCTGTTCGTTATCGGCTTTCCTCATGTCGCTAACGGGCGAAGCTCAAACAGCCGGCGTGGACAGGCTGAAAGACAGTGCCTCCCCCGTCGGCCCCACTCCTGACCGCATACTCGCCCGCACCAGCAACGGCACCCTGCGGATTCCCCTCACCCCTTCCAGTCCATATTACCTGTAATGCCTGCCGGCCTGAGCAACAGGACGAGAAAAAGTTTCTTGATAGAGAGCCGAATGGCTCTATACAGTTGCGCCCTTTTCCCCTTAGGAAGACAAGCGCATCGGGACCTTCCCATGCTCCTTCCGCCCCCATCCCGTCATCCCTTGTCAAGGAGTCCAGGCCAATGAGCGAATCCAAAGACACGGCCATTGCCTTGACTGTTCGCTTGAAGCCCAGCGAACCCTCTGCACACCCGCGCGCAACCAACTACACCAACGTCGGCGTGGCACAGGGGAGGGACGGGTGCTCCCAGGATTGACACTATGTCAGATATGACATATGGCCTCTTAGGGAAACGGAATGGAAGCGTGATGGCTGGAAGGGGTCATGAGAAAAGGGAAGCAGGCAAAGCTGGAAGCGGCCGGATGGGCTATCGGGCCGGTGAAGAAGTTCTTGGGGCTGTCGGAAGCTGACAGGGTTCTCATTGAAATGAAGCTGGCGCTCAGCTACAGCCTGCGGGACCGGCGGAAGAAATCAGGCCTGTCTCAAGTCCAGCTTGCGGAACGGCTCCAATCCAGCCAGTCCCGTATCGCCAAAATGGAAGCCGGCAATCCTTCAGTCTCTATGGATCTCCTCGTCAACTCACTCCTGCTCCTGGGGGCCAGTTCCACTGATCTTGCCAACGCCATTCGAGGAGGGGAGAAGCGCAAAGGTCGCCACGCCGCCTAGAACGTCCCTTCTATCTGGTTGATGTGGTTTGTTTAGTTTCTTTGGTTCGACCAACTGACCGATAAGCTCAACGAAACTAACTCGATAAACGAGACAAACCAGGCAAACCAGTTAAACGAGATCAACCAGACCAACTAGCCCCGCGTCGCGCTTTTCCCGCCCGTCCTAAAAATCGGGACTAGCTCCGGGTCCCAGGGATCGCT
>JACPZN010000156.1 GCA_016195505.1 Nitrospirota bacterium
AATCTCCGCCATCAAACGATTGCACAGGAACTCCCCAACCTTTGTAAATACGCGGTGGGAGACTGGCGCATCTTCTACTCCATCGATCGGACGGAGCAGATCGTCGACATTCACCATATCCTGCATCGAACTGCATTGTGACTGTCAGAATCAACCCTGCGCGGCGCTCCAAGTTGGTGAAACCCTGCTAGGAAGGAAGACGGTCCGGGAGGCTGGCGAGATGCAGCTGAAACCGGCCGTTAGTCGCATCGTCCACATAACGCCTGAGCGCCTCACTCACGACCGGGAATGCCATCTTGTCCCATGGAATCGCTGATAAAGGAAAGAGCCGGACCTCTAAACTCTCCGATCCCGCCTCACATGTCGGCGTGAGCATTCGGCCACGAAACACCAGGTACACCTGTCCGATGTGGGGGAGACTCAGCACAGCATAGAGCGCGGTGATCTCGACGTCCGCTTGAGCCTCTTCCTTGGTCTCGCGAACCGCCGCTTGCTCCGTGCTTTCCCCGATCTCCATGAATCCCGCCGGGAAGGTCTACAGCCCGAGCCTCGGTTCGATCGCGCGGCGGCATAAGAGGATTTGGTTCTCCCATTCCGGAATACAGCCTGCGACAATCTTGGGATTGTGGTAATGGATGAGTTCGCACTGGTTGCACACATGCCGGGGCAGGTTATCGCCGAGAGGGACCTTTTGAGTGACGGGTGCGCCGCAGCGGCTGCAATAGTTCATCACAACTCGTGTTCGATGGGATAAGTGGAATGGATAGCATAAACACGCGCTGCTTTGCACCCTGTCCCCGGGGGCTTGAACAGGCCCTCGAGCAGGAACTGATTCATCTAGGAATCCAGGTAAGTGGCTGTACCGAAGGGGGCGTAGCATTTTCCGGTTCACTCGAAGCTCTGTATCGGGCGAACCTTGAAAGCCGCATCGCCAGCCGCATTCTTCGGGAAGTCACTCGTGTCCCCTATCGCAACGAACGAGACGTGTATGCCGTGGCCTTCGCCCTCCCCTGGCCGCAATGGTTCTCTTCATCTCGTACCATCAAAGTGAAAGTCAGTGCGCAGCAATGCCCGCTGAAGAGCCTCGACCTCATCACGCTCCGGATCAAAGACGCTGTTTGCGACAAATTCATGAAGGCGCAGCGTACTCGGCCAAGCGTAAACACCCAACGGCCGGACATTCGTATCGATGCATTTCTCGATGCGACGCACCTCACACTCTACCTCGATACTTCCGGCCAACCGCTCTTCAAGCGCGGTTTTCGCCAATCGACCGTCGAGGCGCCATTGCGCGAGAATCTGGCCGCCGGCATCCTGCTTCTGGCCAAATGGAATGGAACGACCCCTCTCCTCGACCCGCTATGTGGCGGCGGAACCATCCCGCTCGAAGCGGCCATGATTGCCAGGAGGATCGCGCCGGGTCTCGGGCGGCACTTCGCGTTCGAACAGCTGTCCGATTTCGATCCGGCTCTCTGGAAGACGGTCCAAACCAAGGCCCAAGCGAAGCAGCTATCCGAAAGCCCCGTTCCCATCTTTGCCTCCGATCGAGATCCTCTCGCCGTACAAACCGCCGAGGGCTGTTTCCACCGCGCCGGGGTGAGCCACGACATTGCGCTGACACAGGAGGATCTCTTCGATCTCAAGCCACCGCAAGAACCGGGCACGCTGGTCATGAATCCACCCTATGGAATCCGCCTCGACACACAAGCCAATCTGAACGAGTTCTACCCAAAGCTGGGAACCTGGCTGAAAACCCGCTGCGTAGGTTGGCGCGTCTACCTGTTCACTGGAGACCTCCGCGCTCCGAAACTCATCGGCCTAGCCCCCTCCAAACGAATCCCGCTTTTCAACGGCTCGATCGAATGCCGCCTCTATGAATTTCTCCTCGTCCAAGGCGGCGCCAGACGACGCCTGAATCAGTCTCCCCAAAACTAGCGCCTCAGTTTCTCGATCTATATTACATTTCCCCCGTACCACCTCGATCCATCGCTGTGATAGGCTACGCCTCGATGTTGCCGATCTTATTTGCTTTGTACCCGGGCGCCAAAGTGAGGCTCGTTTATGCCTCTGTCGCGTGCTTGGTCACCGTTCTTGTCGCACTGGCCGGTTGTTCTAACATCTTCACTACTCCTTCCTTGTCTCAATCCAAAGTGCCAGTCCACCATAGTCAGATCCGGACATCCACCATCGATCGATTAGCGCCTGTCGTACAACCTGAGATCCGGCTGCAGATTGGAGCACAGGCGCAGACCGTTCTGGCTGCCCATGCCACAGCAACAGACGTTCCCGCGCGACATAAGCGGCGCATTGCGCTCCAAACCCTCACCGATCCATGGACGGGGTTTTCAACGCTGGAACACCAAGGACTCTTGCTAGTCGAATTGGCAGAGGGAGGCTCAGAAAACCTGCCGGCCATCCTGGATGTAATGGAAGCAGCAGCCGACCGGACCTCGGAATATTTCAAACCGGTGCCGTTTCCAGCGACGATCACTCAGAAAGGCATCTTGGAATTCATCACCGACACATTAGAAGAAGCATCGATTCAGCGAGACAAGGCCTTGGCCAATCTCTCCGATGACGAGCGCACGTTTCTTTTCATGCACGCCAAGACGGTGACCGAACACTTCGGGCCACCTTCCGAAACCGGCAGTGCCGACAAACCCGGTCGTGCAAAGCTCGATGCGCGGTTCACACAACTCATCAACGAACAAGTCGACTATGCCGCCCTCATCGCATCCGCCCAAGTGCTGGCCCGATTCGCCAACGAACGGTGGCTCCAGCAACTCGCCGTCTCTTTTCAGCACACCGCTCCGATCAAGCAGACACCTCCGGGAATTACCGGGGATGTGCTCTTCACCCAGGAAACCAAAGAAGGCCTCATCGTCATCGGCGGCACCGGACCAAACACCTACGATCTCGACAGCCGCATGGTTCTCGTCGTCGACGTGGGCGGAGACGACACCTATCGCGGCATGATCGCCTCCTCGCCGAACATTGACCATGGCAACAGCATAGTTGTCGATCTAGGCGGCAACGACGCCTACACAAGCGACCCCCTGGGACTCGCGACAGGCCGACTCGGCGTGGGCCTCTTGATCGACCAGGCAGGCAACGATGTCTATCAGCTCGGCATCGGATCGGGAGGTACCGGCTTCGGGGGGCTTGGCATTCTTTTCGATCGTCAAGGAAACGACCTGTACATGGGCAGTCGTTTCACGCAGGCTGCCGCTGTGGGTGGGCTTGGACTCCTGATCGACGTGGCAGGCAATGACCGATACACCAGCCATGGATTTGCGATCGGCTTCGGTGGACCGCTGGGAATCGGTGCGGTCTTGGACCTCGCCGGTGATGACACCTACCAATGCGGAGACAAATATCCGAGTCCTTTCAATCAGCAGGAATCCCCTAATGCCCGACCCGGAGACCCGCAGTTTCAATATCTTTGCTATGGGCTCGGAGCGGCCAGCGGGATTGACCACGGCGGCAAGAAGACGGATCAGCAACAGATGAGCCTTGCTGGCGGGCTCGGCTATTTAATCGATGTCAAGGGACAGGATCAGTATCGCAGTGGAAATAGTGCACTGGGGGCCGGGTCTTTCTTCGGTGTTGGAGTCGCGATAGATCTTAGTGGCAACGATGAATACAGCGCTGCGAGACTGGGTCTCGGTGCTTCCATGCACTATGGATCAGGGCTTCTGCTCGACCACCAGGGCGATGATCGGTACCGTTCATCGGGACCCCGCTCAAATCTAGCGGCAGCGGCTGATCACAGCGCAAGCCTGGCCCTCGACGCTGGTGTGGGACGAGATAACTACGACCTCTCTCACTCGAGCGGCTTAGGTCTCGCGGAGCGCTGGTCCTGGGCGCTCTTTCTTGATGAGGGGGGCGACGATTCTTACGACACTTCATCTGGCCTCGGACAAGGAACAAAAGAGAGCCTGGGACAATTTGTCGATCTGGCTGGGAACGACCAGTACGGCACGACCGCCGGAAAAACAGAATCTCCGAGCCTCGGACGCGGCAATGGACGGACCCTCACGGGTCCAGGAAGCCTCTTTCTTGATCGTTAGTACGACTCGACACAGAGCGATTCTCCTGATTTCAATTAGTTATCCCTAATCCCCAAGCCACTCCTCTTGACTTTCTGCCGGACGAACCTATTATCCCTTATACAGTCACATTGTGTGCCCTTAGGAAGGACGGAGCTCGCATGGAAAATAACTCACTGTCGACTTTACCCATACTCCCTATCAAACGGACAGTCTTGTTCCCCGGTGTGATGATGCCGCTCACGATCGGCAGGGAACGGTCGATGGCCGCGGTCAATGCAGCCATGAAGACCGAAGAAAAGACGATCGTGGTCGTCGCCCAGCGGAATCCCCAGACCGAAGCGCCCACCCTCGCCGATCTGTATTCCATCGGCACCAAGGCCATCGTCAAACAAATCGGCCAGTCGCCTGAGGGAGCGATCCATGCGATGGTGCAGGGATTGGATCGCGTCGTCCTCCTGAAAGAAGAACAGACAGCTCCCTTCGCCACGGTGCGGGTTCGCTCACTCGATCGCCCATCGGATAACGGAACAGAGGTCCAGGCTCTGCATCGAGCGATTCAGGAACTGGTTTCCGTTCTGCCGGGACTTATCCAGGTCCCCGGAATTCAGGAAACGAGTATGGCGCTGAGTCATGAAGAGGATCCCGTCGCACTGGCCTATCGCATCGCCTCGCTCGTCAACTTGACGGTGCCGGAAGAACAGAAACTCCTCGAAAGTTCCTCGACGCTGGACCTACTGCGCGGGCTCTATGCCGCACTGTCGAAAGAAATTCAAATCCTCCAGCTGCGCGACAAGATCGCTAACGACGCGCAGACGAAGATCGGCAAGAACCAACGGGAATACATTCTGCGCGAACAGCTAAAAGCGATCCAGCAAGAACTGGGTGAAGCTGAGGGTGAAGAGAACGAGGTTTCCCATCTGAAGAAACAGATCCAGGAGGCCGACCTCCCCGACCCTGTCCGCAAAGAGGTCGAGCGGGAAGCGGCACGGTTAGCGAAGGTACCGCCGTCATCACCGGACCACCAGGTGCTCAGGACGTACCTGGAGCTGGTCCTCGAACTGCCATGGAAGAAGGCGTCGGAAGAGCACCTCGATCTTGCCAAGGTGCGGCAGGTGCTGGAAGAAGATCACTACGGCATCAAGGAAGTAAAAGAGCGCATCGTCGAGCACCTGGCCGTCCTAAAGCTCAATCCAACGGCCAAGGCCCCGATTCTCTGCCTCGTGGGCCCTCCAGGCGTCGGAAAGACGAGCTTAGGCCAATCGATTGCCAGAGCCATGGGGCGCACGTTCGAGCGATTCAGCCTCGGCGGCGTGCATGACGAAGCCGAATTGCGCGGCCATCGCCGGACCTATGTCGGCGCGCTACCAGGCCGCATCATCCAGGCCATACGCCGAGCCAGCGTCAATAATCCTGTCTTGATGCTCGATGAAGTCGACAAGATGGGCCGTGACTTCCGTGGCGACCCCGCGGCGGCACTGCTGGAAGTTCTGGATCCGGCGCAGAACCATACGTTCCGCGACCACTATCTGGATCTCCCGTTCGATCTCTCGAAGGTGTTCTTCATCACCACGGCGAACACACTGGAAACTATCAGCCAGCCTTTGCTAGACCGCATGGAAGTGATCCGCCTTCAAGGCTACAGCGAGCGGGAAAAGGCCGAAATCGCCCGACGCTACTTGTGGCCGCGCCGGCTGAAGGAAGCGGGCCTCGACGCGAGCCAGGTGCTCTTGTCGGATGACGTATAGCAGGCGTGCGCCAGCTGGAGCAAATGTTGGGACGCCTGACCAGGAAAGTGGCCGTGACCTTCGCCGATCTGCCGGAAGGCCAGGAGCGGCAACCCGTCACGATTCGTGCCGAGGTGGTCGAAGAGTGGCTGGGCTCAGAACGGTTCATGCCTGAAGAGGCGCGCAAGATTTTGCCTCCCGGTGTGGCTACCGGCCTAGCCTGGACTCCGACCGGCGGCGACGTGCTCTATATTGAAACGACCCTCTTGCCCGGCAGCCACGAGCTGACCCTCACCGGCCAGTTGGGCGACGTGATGCAGGAGTCGGCGCATGCAGCCATGTCATACGTACGCTCCCGCGCCTCGCGGCTCGGTATCCCCAAGGACTTTTACCGCAACTTCGATATTCACATTCACGTGCC
>JACPZN010000157.1 GCA_016195505.1 Nitrospirota bacterium
CCTCACGAGCGATGATCGTGAACTCCTGAGTGCTGTCGGGGATCGCAAACATGTGGTGGTTCTGAATAAGGCGGATCTTGCCAAGGCAGTGGAGGCTGACAGGGCGTTGGCCAACCATCCAACATATGCGGTTTCGGCAAAAACGGGGTTAGGAATTGAGACTGTGAAGGCAGTTCTTCGTGCTCAGCTGGTGTCCGGAGGGTTGGATACGGTGGATGGTGTCACTGTGACAAACGTGCGACATCGGGATGCGTTGCGCAGAGCTCGCGAATCCTTGGGTCAGGCCCTGGAGTCTGTGCAGTGCGGCATGGCCGGCGAGCTGATTTCCATTGATGTGCGGGCCGCGGCCGACGCGCTTGGAGAAATTACAGGCGTCATTACCACAGACGAGATTCTCGGACGAATCTTTTCAGAGTTCTGTATCGGCAAGTAGCAAAAGGGCGACGATGGGACAGGTGGTTGACGTCATCGTGGTAGGTGGAGGCCATGCCGGCTGTGAGGCCGCTTTGGCCGCGGCACGCATGGGTGCGCACACCCTGCTGCTCACAATGGATCACGACCGCATCGCGCAGATGTCGTGCAACCCGGCGATCGGAGGAATCGCCAAAGGACATCTGGTCAAGGAAATCGATGCCCTCGGTGGGGAGATGGCACGCAACACCGATCAAGCCGGCATTCAGTTCCGTTTCATCAATACGAGCAAGGGCCCGGCAGTCCGTGCCCTCCGCGTCCAATGCGATAAGAAGCTGTATCGAGACGCCATGCAGCGCACGTTGAGCCGTCAGGCAGGGCTGACGATCGGCGAAGGGACGGTCGATCGCTTGCTGACGCATGCCGGTGCGGTGACAGGCGTGGTGACGGATCGAGGTGATCACATTCAGGCCAAGGCCGTTATTCTGACATCAGGTACATTCCTTAAGGGACTTATCCATATCGGCCTGAATCATTTTCCTGCGGGACGAGCCGGAGAGGCGTCCGCCGAGCACCTGTCTGATTGTATGCGCGACCTCGGATTCGAAGTGGGCCGCCTCAAAACCGGCACGCCGCCTCGTTTAGATGGAACGACCATCGATTTTTCTCTCATGGTGCCGCAGCCGGGCGACGATCCTCCGCCGCCATTTTCGTATCGGACCGACCGGATTGAAAACCGGCAACTCCCCTGTCACTTGACCCACACCAACCGTGCGACGCACGAGTTGATCCAGCGCAATCTTGACCGGTCGCCGCTCTACAGCGGCATCATCGAGTCGGTGGGGCCGCGATACTGTCCGTCGATTGAAGATAAAGTCGTGCGCTTTGCAGACAAAGAACGTCACCAGATTTTTATCGAGCCTGAAGGATTGGAAAGCCGAGAATTTTACCCTAATGGAATTTCAACCAGCCTACCGGTCGATGTGCAGGCCGCAATTCTGAAGACAATTCCCGGGTTAGAGCAAGCCGTCATGCTCAAGCCTGGGTATGCGATCGAATACGACTATTTTCCTCCACGGCAACTGCACCAGACTCTGGAGACAAAGCTTCTGGTCGGTCTATACCATGCAGGACAGATCAATGGGACATCCGGATATGAGGAAGCAGCAGCACAGGGTCTGATGGCCGGGATCAACGCAGTATTGAAGATTCGAAGTGAAGCACCCTTAGTACTCGACCGATCTCAAGCCTATATTGGTGTGTTAATAGACGATCTCATTACTAAAGACGCGCGTGAACCCTACAGGATGTTTACATCACGCGCAGAGTATCGTCTGTTGTTGCGTCACGGAAATGCCGATCTTCGGCTCACTGATATTGGGCGGCATGTCGGATTAATCTGCGACGAAGTCTATTCAAGGTTCCAGATAAAACAGCAAGCAATTGAATCTGAGATCGCACGGCTCGAAGAGATTCGACCAAGACTTACAGAGGCTGTTCGTGAACGGTTGGCAACGGCTCAGATTACAGAGGTCTCCGGGCCCTGCACCGTTGCTCAACTTTTACGCCGCCAGGGGGCAAGCTATAAGACTCTATTAGAAGCACTAGAGATAAGTGGAGTACAAGACATTGAAA
>JACPZN010000184.1 GCA_016195505.1 Nitrospirota bacterium
GATTTGCCGTGCCCGCTGCTCTCGGCGCGGCATTTGCCGACCCAAGCCTACGACCAATCGTATTGGTCGGAGACGGGGCCTTCCAAATGACCGGGACTGAACTGGCCAGCTGCGTCCGCTATGGACAGGCCCCCATCGTCGTGCTCCTTAACAACCGCGGATATTCAACGGAACGAGAAATCCTCGAGGGCCCGTTCAACGACGTGCACGAGTGGCAGTATGAGAAAATCTGTGATCTGATCGGTGGCGGCGTCGGGTCACGCGTGAACACTCAGCGGGAGTTTGAGCAACACCTTGCCGCCGCCTTCGCGGACCAGAGCCAACCCCACATACTCAACGTGCTGCTCGATCCAGCAGACCGTTCACCCGGCATGGTGCGATTAGCCCGGCGGCTCGGGAAAAAGCTTTCCACGGACAAACCATAGTCTACCCTCTTACCTGTATCCTTTTACCTACATACATACAGAGTCTCACCATCAGGGATTCCACTGGCGGCAGGGGAAAATGCTACCGGCGCGTGATTATCAATGAGGTCGGCCATGGCACACCCCGTGCACACCTTTAGGCTGAGTCACGAAGGTGCCATATTCATCCTGACCGCTTCCCCTTGATTCCATGGGCTGATTCCGGAAAGTTGGCCTTCAGGATCCGGCATAAGAGGGTTCCATGTCGGACTTCTATCAAAACGGTGTCGTCACAGTCCTCCATCGACTGGGCGAACCCAATATTGATCAACTGGAACATGAACTCGAACGGTATGCGCGAACTACTCCGATCGCCCTCATCCTGCCGTCGCTCTATGCCGAGCTAGAACGCCCGGCCCTCAAGAGAACCGTCGAAGTCCTTTGTCACGTTCGATACATCCACGAAATCGTCGTCTCATTGGACCAGGCCTCGGCGTTGGAGTTCAGGCTGGCCAAACAGTTCTTTGCGCGTCTTCCACAGCGAGTTCGCCTCATCTGGAATGACGGCGCCCGGATTCAGGAACTGTTGAATGTTCTGGTCTCACACGAGATCGATATCGGACTGCAAGGCAAAGGACGCGGATGCTGGACGGCCTTTGGCTATGTGCTCGCAAGGGGACAAAGCCAGGTCATTGCCCTCCATGATTGCGACATCGTAAGTTATAATCGGCAATATCTGGCCCGGCTCTGCTATCCCGTCGCCAACCCGAACCTGGCTTACGAATTCTGCAAGGGCTACTACAGCCGCGTCACCGACCGCATGCATGGGCGTTTGACACGCCTTTTCATCACGCCGCTCATCCGCAGCTTGCAACTGCTCGTCGGCCCCCACCCCCTGCTCTCGTTCCTGGATAGTTTTCGGTACCCGCTCGCGGGTGAGTTTGCCATGGTGCGCGATCTGGCATGGATTAACCGCATTCCCGGCGACTGGGGGCTCGAGATCGGAGTCCTCGCCGAGGTCTACCGCAATTGCGCACTCCGACGGATTTGTCAGGCGGACATCGCGGATGCCTATGATCATAAGCATCAATCGCTTTCCACCCATAATCCCGACGCAGGTCTGCTGAAGATGTGCATGGATATCACGAAATCCCTCTTCCGCAATCTGGCAAGTGAAGGAATGGTCCTTTCGGAGAGCATGCTCAAAACACTGCGCGCTACTTACCTTCAAGCCGCACAAGAAGCCATTAGCCGGTACGAGAATGATGCGGCCATCAACAGCCTCCGCTTCGATCGCCACGAAGAACGGCGCGCGGTCGAGGTGTTTCTTCGCGGCATGACGCTCGCCACTGACAGTTTCCTCGATGACCCATTAGGTGTACCGATGATCTCTAACTGGAGCCGGGTGACACATGCTGTGCCCGATATCTTCGACCGGCTCATCGACGCCGTTGAGCAAGACCATGCGTGGGACCCCACAGTCGAAACCCGGCAACCAGTCACATGAATACCAGCCTCATCCCGCTCACAACGGATACCGAATCATTGTTGGAGACTATCGGTACCGCCGACATCCTTGTCGGTATCCCCAGCTTCAACAATGCTGCGACAGTCGGACACGTCGTCCGCGCCGTCAGCGCCGGCCTCGTGAAATATTTTCCCGGTTATCGAGCGGTTCTCGTCAATGCCGACGGCGGCTCTTCCGATGAGACCGCTGCCATCGTTGCGCATACA
>JACPZN010000185.1 GCA_016195505.1 Nitrospirota bacterium
AGTGAGGATTTGATTGCGGACTCGATGATGCCGGTGAGAGTCAGCCTCGGAGTCCAATACACCACAGTGCGCAACCGTTCCACCATCTCGGCAGACAGCGACAATGTCACTCTTTCCTTGCGTGGGAATATCTGAGCCTTACGCTTCATGCGGGAATCTCCTTCGCGACGTGACTCTATGGTACCACTCATCCTTGCAAAAATGTGTCATCCTTGCACCTACTTAAGAAAATCTGAAAAGGCGACTATGCCAGGAAATATCATGCCCCCATCTGTACGCGCAAGTGGACCTTGCGGTACCATGGCCCCTCTTGAGGATTGCGATGAGCGGCCAGACCTTTTCAGACCCACTGGAACAGGAGTTCTACCGGGAGGGTGAGACCGAACTGGAAACGTCCCAGTCGGCTGAAGCCGTCTTGAGACAGGCTGAGGCGTTCGGGCGGAAAGACACGCGCGCGGAGATCATGCATTCAGCTTTTTACTATCTCGCGGCCGCGCACTTTCTTGAGAGTCGTGAGATCGCGAAGTCTGCGCAGGCCTATCACCAGGCCGGCTATCAACTGCATAGGCTCGATCAGTTCACGCAGGCTGGGCGTGCCTATTCCAACGCCGGACGAATGCCCGCGTCACCTGGGCCAAGATGCAGGGCAGGCATCCCTGGGCTCAATTGGCATGGAAAGCGACCAGCAACTACGGCACCAGTTTCGCGCGGTGGGGAATCTGGGTGCTGGGAACCATCGGCACATTCAGTCTGCTGTATGAGCTTTTCTTTCGCCTCCAATGGCTGACTCCGATGGAGACCGCCAATGCTGCCGCCTGGATTCCCCTCTGGTCAGCGCTCTATTATTCTGTGAACGTCACCGCTGCGCTGGGTCTGGTTGATCACCAACCCTCCCATGTGATCAGCCAAGGCGTGGTGATTATGAACGTGCTCGTCGGTTATCTGCTCCTTGGCGTCGGCATCGGAATTATCGGCCGGATGATCAAGACCCGCAGCTAAGAATCTTTTCAGGACCCACTTCGCTCATCTCCTGCTTGTCCCCATTCTTCAGTTCCCGCCATTGGCCCGGTTGAAGATCGCCTAGCTTGATCGTTCCGACGGCGATGCGGATCAGTCGCAGCGTCGGATGCCCGACGGCCGCGGTCATGCGGCGGACCTGGCGATTCATCCCTTCGTACAACGTGAGTTCGATCCAGACCGTCGGCACGTTCTTGCGGAAGCGAATCGGCACGGAACGCTCCGGCAGTTGCGGCATTTCAGAGAGCAACCGAACCTTCGCTGGTCTGGTCCGTTTGCCGCTCAGCACCACACCTGTTCGCAACTGCTCCAAGGCTTTGTCGTTCGGCACACGCTCGACTTGAGCCAGATAGACTTTTGGAAGCTTGTGCCGAGGATCAGTAATCCGGTGCGCGAGCGAGCCGTTCGATGTCAGAATCATCAGCCCTTCGCTGTCTTGATCGAGTCGTCCAGCGGCATAGACCCCCGGCAGATCGATATAGTCCGCCAAGGTCGGCCGCCCATCCGGATCGGTAAAACAGGGCAGCACCCCATAGGGCTTATTAAACACGATCGTGCGACATCTCAGCGTCACTTTCAGTACCGCTTTATTTTCCAACCGGTGCCATACAAAGGGAGTCTCTCATACTGGAGCCATCCGAGGGAACGTTGTTACTGAGAATTGCGCTGGCCTCATCGGTAGAGTCGCGTTCGGCTGATCGGACTCTAGGCAGTCGGCTCAAAAAATGTGACTTGGGCTTAGGGGACATGGCCACCGAAGGTCTTGTGATCCAACACTGGTTGAAATCTGTCGTCAATTCGTTACAAAAAAGTGACTTGCTGCGACGGCATAGGAGTGGTCGCTGGGATCGTCTTCCTCTTATCTTCATTTTCCCCTACGCATGTAATCGCTTCTCTACCCAATCGCAGCACTCACTCACTTCATGCGTTCACGTGGCTCTCCTTGACGGGAAAGCGAAGTTGGTTACTCCCTGCATGGTGACAGGAGCCAGGCAACGGTGAGCGCGACACTGTTATGCAAGGGTGTTATGCATGAGATTGTGCCTCCTTCTACTGTTCGTTGTAGTCGTCGCCCGGCCGCGCAAGGTGCTGAAGTGGATTGCCTTGGGCATCTAACAAGCAGTGGGTTACGCTGTCCGGTTCGAGATCAATTAGAGGGTCTAGAAATGCTGGGGCCTTGATTTACGAGGTACTTATATTTATTTTTGATGAACTGATACAAGGTGTCTCCAGAATGAGCGACTGCATCGCGAGGGAAGTCTAGTCAGTCTGTGGACGGTATGGTTTCAGTGTAGGGCGGAAACACTCCACAAGGTGCAGCTGTCAGGAAAGGAGTACTACACATCGGAACTCGATCAGGTCGCTGGGCGTGGATTATCGTTGTTGCCATTCTACTCGTCTGGGGATTCACTGATGTGCGACGACGTGCCGACCTTGATCCTCACAACATCGGCGGACATCGAACTGATTTTACCGTCTACACCGAGGCGGGCGCTGCCTTTTTCGATGGCCGCGAGCCCTACGCTGTGACGAACCCCCGAGGCTGGCACTATCTCTATCCGCCACTTTTCGCTCTCCTCGTTGCCCCTCTCCATGCCCTCCCCACAAGCTGGCAGGGAGTCACGTGGTTCCTGCTGTCCCTGCTCATGGGTGCCGGCTGTATTTCCGAATGCCAGAAGATCGTGCAACGGATGCAAGAAGCGGTCGATGGCAGCCAACCGCCTGACCGTCGTAATTTCCCTGGATGGATTGTGGTTGCCACAGCGTTGGCTCTCCTCTTCCCTTTCCTCGATACTTTACAACGAGGGCAGGTAGGGATCGCTGTCCTGTGGCCTCTGCTTATAGGGTTTCGCCTCATTTCGGAAACGCAGCGCACGTTCTGGTGGTTCTGGGGAGGGGCACTTCTGGCGCTTCCAGTAGTAATGAAGGTAACGCCTGCCCTGCCGGTCTCAATTCTCCTGCTTCAGACATTCATCGCGGCTGTGCGTAAGGAACGCTCTTCGATTGCCCTTCGGCGTTTCTTGCATTGTGTGAGTGGTTTCATGATCGGAATGATCTTCTTCCTGCTGTTGGTACCAACCATCCTGATTGGCTGGGAAGACAACATCCGCCATTTGGAAACTTGGTACACAGGTGTTGCAATTAACGAACGTCTTGGAATGACCAAGAATTTCGACCCTCACAGTGTTCGCAACCAGAGCCTCGACAATGCCGTGTATCGACTCGGCAACTGGTTTGCCTACACATTCACTGGGGGGCCGGATGATCAAGGCACCAGCCTTCCTACAGCACCACCGACGCGATTCCCGATGGATGCACCGATTGTCAGAACCATCCTTGTGGTCCCACGCGTATTGCTTGCTCTATTGCTGATAGTTGTAGCCATTCGGTGGCATTGGAAGACGGAGGGTGCCGGTCAGGTAACCGTGTTCGGCCTTGCGTGTGCGATGTCACTTCCTCTCTCGCCAATCTCGTGGGGGCACCACTTTGTCATGCTTCTTCCTGGGATGCTCTTCCTGCCCTGGGCGCTTTATGAGACACATCGGTCCGTGGCACGTTGGTTGGCCATCTCGGCCGCAATGTTGAGTTTGGTGCACTACAGTACGCTTGAGTTTGCGGGTGGTATCGCCGGGCGTCTTGGGGTTCTAGGAATAGGCATCACGATCTGGTGCACCGTCGCAGGTATATACCTCCTTCGCATAAAGCCTGTTCACACGCCTAGCCTCATTATTCGCAAGGCCCAATCCTGACCCTCCACTTCTCAGCCGGCATTCGACTTGCCGACACGTTCCCCCCATCCCTTTCATGTGAAACCTACTGCCAGCGACAAGAGCGAGAACTTAGTGGGATTCAAATCTCGAATAATCAGCTGCAGACTCATCGGCAAGGGGGCAGCTCGGAAACTTCGGCTCCTCTGAGAGCAGACAGACCTCCGACGCTCTGGACCGCTTGCCGCTCACACCACACCTTTTCGCAACCGGCTCACGGTGTCTATGCTCGGCACGCGCTTGATTTGAGCCAGATAAACTTTCGAGAGGTGAGTGTTTTCACTGGCAGATGTGGTGGACTCACGCATAAGACCTCATTGAGGCGGGAGACCTCACCAAGAAACCGATCAGAACCCGAGTCCGAATCCTCCACCGCCACGTGATCCACCCCCGATTCCCATACCGCCGAAGACCCCAATGGAGAATCCTGGTTGCCGTTGGTCAGACGAATGGACCGGCCGGACGTGCAGATGTTTCACGATCAGCGTGGGATATCGATACTCCACATCGTCGAGGCGATCGGTCTTCGCCTCGGAGACTTCACCGACAATCGTCACCCGCGTTCCTTCGACGACCGTGGCCGGATCAAGAAACTCCTGCTGCAGCGCAAAGAACCGTCCCTGTGATCGTTGGCGATCGAGGCTCGGTTCCTCTCCGTCTTCAAGCGGAAGTTGCAGGAGTTCGATCTGCGTGCCGTCTTGGAGCCGTTTTGCTCTCAGCACCTCGTCACCGAGCACGAGCACCAGCCCTTTGTGAGATTCCGGTGAGGCCAGCACGTCTTGAAACTTGACCGTTCTATCAACGAGTGGCTCTATCGACTCGGGAACGATTCGTTGGGAGGAGCAGCCTGCGAGCAGGATACCTGCGACCAAACAACCAGAGAAAAGATGTAACCCGCTCATCTGAACACTATGCCTCATAGAGCAACGCTAGGACGAGAGTAGAAATCGCTACGCCGTAGATCGCAGGCTCTTGCCTACATAATTTCACTTCCCTTCCTTTCATTTTATTCTTCATCTTGCAAGAAAGATCTCTGTAAGCTGTTGAGAATGGAGCCTCTTCGCGCCCTCTGGGCTTACGCGCTGGTGGATTTCCCCCAATCAGACATTAGGCATCTACCTTGCTCTACTCCATAGGATAAGGAGAAGAAGGACATGGGCGGCACAAAGGCCGACGACGATAATAAGAAGAAAGACGAAAAGAAGGACATGGGCGGCAAGTAGGTCATATCGATGGGGCGCAGCGTTCGCTGCGCCCCATCCTTTCTGTTCTCCTGAATTTCACTTCAAGCAATAAATTCACTTCCTGCAGGGTTCATCCTACAGTTTGCCCGGCACTGGGGGCGAATCGCTACAGCGCCCTC
This sequence comes from Nitrospirota bacterium, assembly GCA_016195505.1. Taxonomy (GTDB): domain Bacteria; phylum Nitrospirota; class Nitrospiria; order Nitrospirales; family Nitrospiraceae; genus Nitrospira_D. The sequence goes on from JACPZN010000185.1 coordinate 5,149, forward strand.
ACTGTGAGTTCACAATCCCCTTTGCTCAACCCATTGAGAATCGTTATATTCGTCTCAGCCATTGCAATGATCGAGTGGGCACTGAGTTTGCTCAACACAATCACCCATCTTACTCGCCAACCATCAGTCCAAGGAGGAAACCATGGTGCAACCCTTTGTTCACCCAATTCGCGCATTCCATATTCCAGCTTTCGTGATGCTGTGCGCGATCGCACCTATTGGGTGCGTGAGTTCAGAGACCCACACGAAAACGCTCACCGAGCTCGACGCCGCCAAGAAGACGTCGGCTCAACAGGCAGCAGAACTGGACTCACTCAAGAAAAAGTCGCAAGCACAGACCGACCAACTGCAACAACAACTCGCCAGCTTGCGACAGAACCTGGATCAAGAAGCTGCGCAGCGGAAAACGGCCGAGCAGCAGGCGGCCGCGCTGGCGAAGGAACGAGAAGATCTCAAGGCTCGCTCAGAACAGTTGGATGGCGAGCTTGGGAACGTTCGCGGGCAGATCAAGGATTTAGAACAGAAGCTCACCAGTGGGAACGCGTCCGCCCAGGATGAAATCGCCAAGTTGCAGAAACAGGCCTCGGATCTGGAAGCCGATGCCGCCCGCATCGCGAAGGAACGCGAGCAGCTTCGACAGGAGCAATCTCAACTCACCGCCAGTCTTGAGCAAGAAAGGAAACGCCTGAAGGCAGAAGAGGCGGAGAAAGCTCGACTCGAACAGGAACGGGCGGCGAAGGAAGAGGAAATCAAACGTTTGACCAAGACACAGGAAGAGCTGTCTCGCTCGCTGCAGGACGAAATCGCCAAAGGAAATATTACGATCCAGCAAGTGCGCGACCGCCTCACAATCAACATGGTGGATCGGGTTCTGTTCGACTCGGGCCAGGCACAGATCAAGCCGGTTGGCATCAAAGTGCTCAAACAGGTCGGCGACGTCTTAAACAAGATTTCGGACAAACAAATCCGGATTGAAGGCCACACCGACAACGTCCCCATCAGCACGAAGCTACAGGATCGCTTCAAGACAAACTGGGAACTCTCGACAGCGCGGGCTACCACCGTGGTACGCTACCTGATCGATCATGGCGGTGTGGACCGCCAGTATCTATCTGCTGTCGGCTACGCGGACACCCGCCCCATCGCCTCGAACGATTCCGATGAAGGGCGATCGTCCAATCGCCGCATTGAGATCGTCTTGTATCCCAGGGACCTGTCGAAAATCGTCGGTAGCGCGCAGGCTCCTAACTGACTTTCTTCCGTCACGTTTACAGCCGGGAGGTCTTTGAAAACCGAAGACCTCCCATTTGCTTCCACGCGCACTAGACTTCGCCATGCCAAACGACATATGGTGATCTCTCTTAGGTAGTGACACAGAGCTACGTTGACGCGGGAGGGGAGCCGCTATGCGCATCGAGGGACAACGCGAAAGCGACAATGTTGAAGATCGTCGAGGCATGGGCCCCGCCCGAATTGGAAGGGCGGGCGGCCTCGGCATCGGCACCATCGTCCTGGCGCTCGCCGTCAGTTATTTTACCGGCGCCAACCCCCTGACCATCATCAACATGTTCAGCGGCGTCGAGAGCATGGTGGATGCACCGACGCCCTCCGCGCCTGGACCGACTGGTGCACCGAGCGATCAGCTCGGTAAATTTGCGTCCATCGTGCTAGCAGACACCGAAACCACCTGGCGGAGCCTCCTCGGCCCGCGCTATGAAGACCCGCGCATGGTGCTTTTCCCCGGCGCGGTGCAGTCGGTGTGCGGTACGACCTCTTCAGCCGTCGGTCCTTTTTATTGTCCCGGCGATCACAAGGTCTATCTCGACTTCTCCTTTTTCAATGAAATGGCGCAGCGGTTGGGTGCACCAGGCGACTTTGCGCAGGCCTATGTGATCGCCCATGAGGTGGGCCATCATGTGCAAAATCTGATGGGAATTTCGGCGAAGGTGACACGCCTCCAGCATCAGGCCTCGGAACGAGAAGGCAATGCCCTTTCTGTCCGCACGGAATTGCAGGCTGACTGTTTCGCCGGAGTCTGGGGCTATCACGCGAAGCGTGAGCGCGATTTGATCGAGTCGGGAGATTTTGAAGAAGGACTGCGTGCGGCGTCAGCCATCGGTGATGATCGATTGCAAAAGATGTCGCGCGGCCACGTGCAACCGGAAAGCTGGACGCACGGTTCTTCGGAGCAAAGGATGACTTGGCTCCGGCGGGGACTGGAAAGCGGTGATCCTTCTGCTTGCAACACGTTTGAAAGCCACCAACTGTGAGCGAAGAACAGGACGAGCGCCCAAGTCAGATATCCGCAACAGCGCTTGAGGCGTTTCTTTCAGATGCTCCCTGGAAAGCCAAATCGTTTCTTGCAGCCGGCGCGACCACCATCGCAGGGCTTGGCGCCTGGCTGAACGATATGATGTCCCCGGTGCTGGCCCGCAGCGGGGCAAGCTATCTCGGCGGCTTCCTGATCGGTTGGGCATTCCGGCGGACATTGAAGATCGCCGCGTTGATCGCCGGCTCACTGTTGGCCCTCATCACCCTCCTCAAGACAACCGGTTGGATTCATCTAGATTGGAGCTTGATCGAAGCTGATGTATCCCGTAGTCTGGCCTGGATTCAAGGCAAAGCCGAAGGTTTCAGAGAGGTGCTGACAGGCTATCTCCCCTCAGCCGGCGCCGGCGGCGCCGGGGTGTACTTCGGATTTCGCAAAAAGTAAAAGCAACAAACTACCGCAAGGCGCTCAGAGTAGACCGGGGTTGGCTTGATAGCCCCCTCTGCCGCCCACAGACTCCCTCCCTCGAAACAACAACCCCGACAACCCCCGCTAGCGCCATCGTCACAGCACCGCTTACCCGGCAAGCCAACATCCTGAATTCTCTGACAAACAGACCCCAAAGCTCATGCGATCGCTCCTCTCCTCTTTTCGAGAGGGACGAAGAACATTTATACTGCTTCTTATTCTCCCTGGCGTGAAAGGATGGCCTATGTACTCCCATCGTTGCGTTTCTTTCTATGCACTACGGCAATTCATCGCCGGCCTTTCTCTCTCGGTCATTCTGGTTGCGGCTCCCCTTCTCCATGCTGAACAGAATTCTACGGCCTCTGAAAGTACGTTCGCGCACGCCAAACAGGCTACCGTTGGTATACTGGAGGACACCCAAGACCAGCGAACACCGGAGAAGCCAGGGAAAATCCTCGTCCGTGGGACTGGCTTCCACCTAAGAGATGGCTATATCATCACAGCCAGGCACGCGGCTGAGAAACACACTCCCACGACAGGAACTATCATTCCCAAACGCGTGCGCATTCTCACCACCGATCTCCACGAACTGCCGGCTGATCTTGTCGGAGACAGCTCGTTCATGGATGTCGTCGTCTACCGCATTGCCGAGCCGCACCGGGCCAAACTGAGAGCCACCACGGCGTTTGCTTCAGAAGACGTCGTTTCCGGCATGGAAGTTTTCACGATCGGCTATCCATTGGGCTGGGGCCCGACCATGGCATTCGGCCGCCTAGGAAATACGAATACCTTCCTTCAAACCGTCGAGACACGCTTGATCCAAGCGGACCTCTCCGCCTGCAGCGGTAATTCCGGTGGTGCATTATTCAACAGCCAAGGGGAGGTCGTCGGAATCATGCACGCGATCATTCAGACAGAAAAGGACGAAACACAGACCCATTGCAGCCGCATGGCCTTCGCTATCCCAGGGATTCTTGCCGAACGGATTGTGAACGCAGCACTTGCCGGCAAGCCACTCACCTTCTCCAAACTCGGAATTCATATGACGTCGGTGAAAGACGGCACCAGGTTACGCATGGCCGTGAAGGATGTCGCAGATCCAGCGAAATCGGCCGGCATTCAGAAGCACGACATTATTCTATCGGTGGACAACACCGAAATTCTGGACGCGGCGCACTTGAAAACCTACTTGATCGAACGCACGACGCCAGGCCAGCGCGTCTCAGTCAAGGTCCGCCGGACCGATGCAGATCTCACGTTCACGGTCACGCTGGCGGGAGGATAGAGGAGCACACCGTGCTCGTCGTGGATACGGCGGTCAGTTTTTTGCCACCGACCGGACGTCCAGAATTCCAGAAAAGTGCGCGTCGATCGTCACGTGGTCGCCGTCTTTGAGCATGACCGTTCCCATTTGGCAGATCGTCGCATAGCTGGCATTGATGGTGCCGGTGTCGTCTTCGACCGAGAATTCCTGGATACACTTCTCCAGCTTGGTGCTGTTCCCGATAAAATGATTCATGTGATAGCCGCTCACCGTGCCCTCGACCCGTACCATTTTCATGTTGTACGACTCAGGATAAGTAAGCAAGGAATTGATTTTGACCGGCTCGGCCGCCCACGTGATGGTCGAGAACAGGCTCACAGCCAGCGCTATGAGTCCTGGCCGGCCGATCAGCTGCGCTACCTTTCTTTTGCATTTCGTCTGAGCGTGCTCATTCATCATGAACCTCTTGGTTTCTGTTATTGGAACGCAACTTGGCGCAGCGCTTGGCCGGTCGCAGCGCTGTAGGCCTCAGCAAGTGTATGCACCTCGACCACATGGATCGTCTTCTCGGCTCCGGTGAAGTTGAGATGGCTGTTGTCCAATCCATCGGGCACGATCATCGTGGTCTTTCTGAGATCCCGACAGGCATTCATCTTATCCACCAATCGGCCGACCGGTTTGATCTCAAGGGTCGGCTCAATCGTTCCTGACATGCAGATATCTTGGCGAATCGGGTCGCCGAGAAGTGCCGAGGCAATGCCCACCGCGAAGATTCCTCCGGCACTGGGACCATCCATCGATGTCGGAACCAGGAGGCGGACGGTCAGGTACCTGGGGTCGTATCCCACCGCCCTCGTAGCGGCAGACACAGCTGTAAGGAATGACCGCACCGATACGGGGCTCAAGTTCGAATCAGGCAAAAGAATCTCCGGCCCCATTCCGTCAGCCCTGTATCCGACCGTGAGCCGGGCGACCAGCCCGTTCCACGAGCCCGAAATGGAGCCAACCCTGGTCTGTCCGATGCCCAGGATAGGCAATGCCAGGGAGACCTCTGGAAACGGCAACGGTTTCTTATGTTGCAGGAAAGGAAGCCCGGGAGGAACGGTGCTAGACACTGTCGGTGGAACAATGACGGATTCTTGAGATTTAGGCCCCGGAGAGATTTCGAGCGGCGAATAGGTCTTCGCCTCTCCCAGTTGCCTGCAGCCCAACCCTCCGCGGTCGGTATACAAATCCGATTGCCCGGGTCGGGGACAGACCCAGGTCTCGGCCCATGCCGATTCGGCGAGCAAGGGCCCTGCTACTTGGCAGCAAAGACAAATGAGCAGCACGTATTTCATGGCTGAGACACTATTGCAAGGCACGCACAGGCAGTACCCACATTATTGAAACCCGGAGGCGAACTGCGGAGGCAGCCCTCCGTAGCATGGTCTGCCCAAAAGAAATACATGTATCCGAAGCGTATCCTTTGGAATGGCCTTCGTCAAAAGAAACGGCGATTTGTGGAAAGATGGATCGAGGAAGCTTGACCGCGAATCATCCAGGCAAGGTCTGATACCACCCATTGGCTTGGGCGAGAACGATGCGGCGGCCGAAGAGGGTGCTGATCTGGTCGTCGGTGAGCAGGGCGGACTTTGATCCGTCGGTGAGAATCTTCCCCTCTTTTAGAAGAATCACGCGCTCAATCTCTGGGGGGATTTCATGAAGATGATGCGTCACGAGCAGCACTGTCTTCCCCTTTTGAATTTGCGCACGCAACAGATCGAGGTACTGGAAACATGCCTTCACGTCGAGCCCGCTCGTCGGTTCGTCAAGCACGAGCACTGACGGATCATGCACAACCGCGCGGCCCAGTAGAAACCGCCGCTGCTCGCCGGTCGAGAGATGGCCGAATCGCCGGCCAGCCAACGATTCAATCCCCAACTCCCGCATGACATCATGCACCCGCATAATCTGCGCTTGGCCGAACTCCTGGTGCTCATACGTGTCGTTGCTCGCATAAAATCCGGAGAGGACCACATTCAGTCCCTCAGCACCGATCAGATAGTCCCGCTGGAGATCATGCGACACAATTCCGATCCGCTTCCGCACATCCCAAACATTCCAGCACTCCTCCCCGAAGAGACGCATGCGCGTCTCATCCAATGGCATGGGATGGACTTCACCGGATAAGAGTTTGAGGAGCGTCGACTTCCCTGCTCCGTTCGGCCCCAAGATCGCGGCGTGCTCACCTTCTCGAAGTATGAACGAAAAGTCGGAAAAGACACAGGTGTCGCCACGATAGATGGTAGCCCGATGGATGTCGATGATGGGGAGCATGGCCTGTTGGGCCACTACGCTTCGTGCGGATCGGAATTCGTCTTTGTGACACCGGCGGACTTCGCTGACTTGGGGGAGTTCTTGGCAGATGCCGCAATCTTCGGCGTCTTGGTCGAGACATCTGCGTTTTGAGCACGGTGCAACAGCGCGTGGTCCATGAGGACCAACGCCATCATGGCTTCCGCGATCGGCGTGGCGCGGATGCCGACACAGGGATCATGACGGCCGTTCGTTTCGACGGTCACCGGCTTGCCCCGCTTGTCGATGGACCGGCGGGACACGCGGATACTCGAGGTTGGCTTGATTCCGATCGTAACAACAATATCCTGCCCGGTAGAAATTCCCCCCAGAATGCCGCCTGCGTTGTTGGAGAGAAACCCCTCCGGCGTCAACTCGTCGCCATGCTCAGACCCTCGCTGGGTGACCGAGGCAAAGCCTGACCCGATCTCGACAGCTTTGACGGCATTGATACTCATCATGGCCCCGGCCAAGTCGGCATCCAGCTTGGCATAGACCGGACTCCCCCATCCGACCGGCACATGCTCCGCAACGGTCGTGATTCTTGCGCCGACGGAATCCCCTGACTTCCGCAGTTCATCCATGAAGGATTCGAGCTTGGCTACGACATCAGGATTAGCCGAGAAGAAGGGATTCCCACCCACCGCATCCCAACTCTTGAACGGCACCTCATGCGGCCCCAGCTGGCTCAGATACCCGCGAACCACGACGCCATATTTTTCCCTGAGCCACTTCTTTGCAATCGCCGCCGCCGCGACGCGAACAGCGGTCTCGCGCGCAGAGGCGCGTCCACCGCCACGATAATCGCGAATGCCATACTTCTGCCAATAGGTGTAGTCCGCATGTCCGGGACGGAATGTGTCGATCAGATTCCCGTAATCGCGGCTCCGCGCATCTTCATTGCGGATGAGCAAGGCAATCGGAGTGCCGGTGGTCTTGCCTTCGAAGACTCCGGAGAGGATTTCGACGGTATCGGATTCTTGCCGTTGCGTAACGTGCCTCGACGTGCCTGGCTTTCGCCGATCGAGATCTTTTTGGATGTCATCGACTGAAAGGACAAGCCCTGGTGGACAGCCGTCGACGACGCAACCGATCGCTGGCCCGTGGCTTTCGCCGAACGAGGTGACCGTGAAGATCCTGCCAATGGTATTACCCGCCATGGGAACGATCGTTCCTCTCTACTCGACCAGATCCAGCTTAATCCTGAGTTCCTTCAACTGCTCGGCGCTGACAGCAGACGGCGCATCTGTGAGCGGGCACTGTGCCTTCTGCGTTTTCGGAAACGCGATCACGTCTCGGATCGAATCCGCTCCGCCCAGCAGCATGATGAGCCTGTCCAAACCGAAGGCAATTCCGCCATGGGGCGGGGCACCGTAATCCAAGGCCTCCAGGAGAAACCCGAACTTGGCCTGCGCCTGGTCCTTGTTGATGCCGAGAAGATCGAGAATCTTGAGCTGGATCTCGCTCCGATGGTTCCGAATGCTCCCGCCGCCGATCTCGCTGCCGTTGAGCACCATGTCATAGGCCTTGGCCCTGATCTTGAGCGGTTCGCTGTCTAAGAACCTCAGATCTTCATCCATCGGCGCCGCGAAGGGGTTGTGCATGAAGACGTAGCGCTTCTCTTCCGGAGAATAGTCGAGCAACGGAAACTCGGTCACCCACACCGGCTTCCAGGCAGATTTGTCAATGAGGTTCAGCTCTTCTCCCAGGAGCAAGCGGAGGCGGCCGAGCACGTCATGCACCACAGCTGGTTTGTCAGCGCCGAAGAGCACGAGATCGCCCGGCTTCGCCTCTGGCAGCGCTGCGGCAAACGCCTTGGCATCGAGAAATTTGGCGATGACGGACTCCAACTGCCCTTCAGGCGTGATCTTCAGCCAGGCAAGCCCTCTGGCGCCGAAACTCTTGGCCGTTTCGCCGAGCACATCGATGCGGCTCCGTGGGGTCCCAGCCCCACCTTTCACGATCAAGGCTTTGACAATCCCACCCTTCGTCGCCGCATCTTTGAAGACCTTGAACTCGCTCGCAGCCCCGAACGGCGTCACATCGTAGAGCGGCATCTCGAACCGCAGATCCGGCTTGTCCGATCCATACCGCCCCATCGCCTCTGTATAGGTCATCCGTGGAAACGGCGTCGGGAGTTGCACGCCGCCGGCCTCCCGGAAGATCGTGACGATCATTCGTTCCATCAGATTCATCACCTGCTCGCGGTCCACAAACGACATCTCAAGGTCGATTTGAGTAAACTCCGGCTGGCGATCGTTGCGGAGATCTTCGTCACGGAAGCAGCGGGCGATCTGGTAGTACCGATCGACGCCGCTGACCATGAGCACCTGTTTAAACAGCTGCGGCGATTGGGGAAGCGCGAAGAATTGTCCTGCGTTGACCCGGCTCGGTACCAGGTAATCCCGCGCGCCCTCCGGCGTGCTCTTCGTCAAGATCGGCGTCTCGACTTCAAGGAACTGTTCCGCGTTAAGGAAACCTCTCGCAGCCTGGGCAATCGCGTGTCGAAGCCCCAGCAATCGTTGCATCCTCGGCCGGCGTAAATCGAGATAGCGGTACTTGAGACGAATTGATTCCGTAACCTCCGCGTCGTCCTCGATGAGAAACGGCGGGGTCTTCGCCTCGTTCAAAATCTCCACAGCATCGACGAACAATTCGATCTCGCCGGTGGGCAGATTCGGATTCTTCGATTCGTCAGGACGCGCCATGACTTGGCCGGTTACCGAGACGACGCACTCGCTGCGGAGCGTATGGGCGGCCTGGTGGACCGCCGCGTTGCGTTCGGCATTGAAGACAACCTGCGTAATGCCGGTCCGGTCGCGCAGATCGACGAACATGACCACCCCGTGATCACGCCGCCGCTGCACCCAGCCGTTCAATACCACAGTCTTCCCCACCTGGGTCTTATTCAATTCGCCGCACCGATGCGTCCGCAACTTCATGCCACTCTCGCTTTCTTCGGCTGATATTTCTTGGTCCTCACCGGCTTAGCCCACCCCTCACGCCTGACAGGCCGTTTCGGAGGCGCCATTGGCGCTTCCCTCCGTTCCACCGACGCGACGCGCTGTTCAACCAGTTCACGCAACGCATTCGCCTCCCGATCCGTTAAAAATCGGAATTCACCAGGGGCCAAGTCTCCCAAGGAG
>JACPZN010000186.1 GCA_016195505.1 Nitrospirota bacterium
CATGCCCCCGGGGGATGACGATGGGATATCCTTTAATGGGTTGATCGTGTACCACCCCAGAATGGCAGGTTGTGCAACCTTCTCCTTGACCTCGAACCCCAAACGTCTCCATGTGTTTCCGATGGCTCATCACAAGGCCGACCTCTTTCACCGGAGACGGTAAGTCACGCGGCGCCACTTCAGACACTCGAAGAATGTTCCGATGACAGCCTAAACACACATTGGAATCAACGGGACCTCGAAGATTGTGCGGATCGGTCGGGGTCCCGAACAGATAGATCAACAGGTCTTTTGTTCCTGCCAAGGCTTTGTCGTGGATCCAGCCTTCGATTCCCGGCCTCACGTGGCACGCGATACAGGTCACCTCTTTGTGCGAAGACTTGGTCCAACTGTCATAGGACGGCGCAATCGTATGGCAACTGGCACAGAACTTCGGATGATCGGTGAGGGGAATGGCCACGCCACCGAGCGTGATTGCTCCAGCCACGAGAACCAGTATGACCGTGACGCTAGGCTTCCAGCTCATGCTCTGATCGAGCACGTCGAGGGAAATGCTTCATGATAAGTGCGGCCACTGCGGGCACATCGTTCAGAGCAAAAACCGGAACATCGAGATCGATCGGCTTATCGGAGACTACCGCCAGCAACCCTTCGGATGAGATGAGAATTTCTCCAACTTGCTCACGGACGATGACGATCTTTGGATACCCTTCGTTTTTCCAGCCTTCCGCGATGATCAGATCGTAGGTGCCGTCTAGAAACCGATCCCGCACCTCCTCGACCTTCATCTGATCCGACACATCGGCAAACATGGCCATGCTCCCCTTCGACAGGACAACGACACTGCTGGCACCAGCCTGTTTGTGCCGCCAACTATCCTTGCCTTCCGTATCGAGGTCGAATCCATGACCAGCATGTTTGACCGTCGCAACTTTATAACCGGCTCGGATGAGTTCGGGAATGACCCGTTCTATGAACGTGGTCTTTCCGCTGTTCGATTTGCCGACGAAACAGACGATAGGCACGGCCATGGTATAACCGGTCAACCGTCAATCGTCATTAGTCAAACGGGAGAAAATCCTCTGCCCATTGACTGATGACTGATGACCATTGACCTCCTTTCTATTCAGCAGCAGGAGAGCCGGTGCGGCCCTGAGTGGCTGTGTTCAGTCTGGCTGGCCCAGGCCTCATCGCTCAGCAGTTGCACCGACACAGAATCGCCGGGATTGAGCCGTTCGACTTCAACCGGCACGTCGATCAGACAATTTGCCTTTACCATGGAAGTCAAAATCCCGGACCCCTGGTCACCAGTGGTCCTGACTTTGAAGACGCCTTCTTCCCTCGAAAGCACGCCCCGGAGAAAGTGGCGCCGATCAGTTCGCTTGGAAAACTTTTCCTGAAAGACGGCTTGCACGATCGGGCGGCCGTAGCTGCGATGCCCGCTCAACTTCAGCATGGCGGGACGAACAAGCTGCTCAGTAATCGCCCATCGAGACGCCGCCCGACAGTACGAGAATATCCGCTGTCAAACCATGTGAAATCTTCTCTTTCAGCGCCGCCGGATTGTCCCTGGCAATGCCTAGCAAAAGAGGGATTCCGCCCGCATCCTGTACCGCCGCAGCGATCCCATAGCTGTTGGAGTTGATAATCTTCTCTTCGCTGAACCGCTCATCCAGATCAGCCAATTCATCGCCGGTCGAGAGAATTGCTACCCGTGGCCTCTGATAAGCGAATACGAAAGACTTGGCAAGGATCGCCAGCATACCGGCCTCCCCTGGCCGGATGGTCGTGCCTTTCGTAATAATCCTTTCGCCCTTCTTGACATCTTCGCCCTGCGGACGGACGTTTGCTCCTCTAGGCTCGAGCTTGAAAACACGCACAGAGTCCGGTGTGTGCTCGGTATCTTCGACTTTCAACACCGTGTCGGCGCCCTTGGGGATCGGTGCTCCGGTCATAATCCGGATCGCCTCGCCCGGGCCGACCATCTTGGCGGGCAACTTTCCCGCCGGTACATCTTCGATGATTTTCAACGTGACTGGCTTTTGAATCGAGTGCTGTTGCTTGATGTCATCCCACCGCACAGCAAACCCGTCCATCGCGCTGTTGTCCCAAGGCGGATTGTCTCGCTCGACAATGATGTCCTCGCCCAGTACTCGACCCAGCGCATCCAATATGGAGATCTTCTCCAAGCCAAGGATTGGCGTAGCGTCCAAGACAATTCTCTGTGCCTCTTCGAGCAGAGTCAATCCTTGCATGGCGTCCTTGGCTTTCATCAATCGCGACTCAGTGGCGATGGCGCGGCGCTACATGGACGAGCGAGCCGCTCTTTCGGCAGAACGCTTCAACTTGGTTGGCAATGCTATGGTACGCTGCTGCCGTCTGCGTATCGGAGTTGAACATCGCGAATGGCTCGCCTGCATCCGATTGTGTGACCACGTCCGGGTCGAGCGGGATTCGTCCCAGGAATGGAACACCCATGTCGAGCGCCGATGCCTCGCCGCCACCCTTCCGGAACACATCTATCTGGTGATGGCAGTGCGGGCACTCCAATCCACTCATATTTTCGACGATGCCGACGATTGGCACCTCACTATCTTTGCAAAAGGTGACTGACTTGCGTGAATCGAGGAGCGCCACTTCCTGCGGCGTGGTAATGATGACGGCGCCGCTGAC
>JACPZN010000043.1 GCA_016195505.1 Nitrospirota bacterium
AATCTTCTTGATCGATTTCTGTTTCATGATGAGTGTCTTACGTGACCTCTTTCTTTCGGGTGAGCAGTTGAACCAGGATCGCCTTCTGCATATGCAGCCGATTTTCTGCTTGATTGATGACTACCGACTTTGGGCCGTCGAGGACTTCCGTCGTAATCTCTTCCCCGCGATGGGCTGGCAGACAATGCATGACGATGGCGTCCGGTTTCGCCCGCTGAAGCAGCCGCCCATTGAGCTGATAGGGGGTCAGCGTCTTTAACCGCCTCGCTTGCTCCCGTTCGCGCCCCATGCTGATCCATACATCGGTGTACACCACGTCCGCTTCCTTTACCGCGACCTGAGGATTGTCCAGTACCTCGATGGAGGCGCCGGTGGATTCTGCTTCTATGCGCGCCTGGTCGATCACATGCTGATCCGGCTGATAGCCGACCGGACAGCCTACAACCACGCGCATCCCCATCTTGGCTCCCGCTTCGATAAGGGAGTTGGCGACGTTGTTCCCATCTCCGACGTACGCAATGCTGAGCCCTTTCAATTGACCCTTAATTTCTTGGATCGTGAGCAGATCGGACAACGCCTGACATGGATGACTATGATCCGTTAGCCCGTTGATGACCGGCATGCTGGCTTCCTCAGCCCACTCTTCGACAATCGCGTGGTCGTACGTTCGGATGACGATGCCGTCCAGGTAACGGGATAACACGTGTGCTGTGTCCGCTACGGTTTCCCCACGTGAGAGCTGAATGTCTCCCATGGGAAGGACCAGCGCATGACCGCCAAGCTGATTCATGCCCGCTTCGAACGATACGCGGGTGCGTGTCGAAGGCTTTTGGAAGAGCAGCCCCAGTGTTTTCCCAGGTAGCAGCGAATGCGGAGTTCCTTGGCGCTGTTTGGCCTTCAGGGACCCAGCTAGGCGCAGCAAGTCGTCGATCTGTTTCCGCGGCATCGCGGCCACGTCCAGCAGATCTTTGGCATAGCGAAGAGCGCGGACTTTTTGTTGGGTCTTCCCCGCCATCAGTGATGGACGTCTTTCTCAGCCACCATCCGGTGATTGAAAATTGCGGTCAGGGTCTCGATAAGCTTGTCGATGTCACGCTGGGTGATCACCAGCGGTGGCACAAAGCGCAGCACCCGTTCGCTCGTGGCATTGACAAGGACGCCACGGGCTAAACAATCGGCAACCACCGCTTTGGCGTCGATGTCCAACTCCATACCCTGTAAGAGACCGAGCCCTCGTACTTCTCGCACGACTCGATGGCGGTCTTTACAATCAGCCAACCCCTTCGCCAGGTATTCCCCCATCCGCTTGGCCTGATCCAAGACATGCCCTTCCAGCAGCACCCGGCACACAGTCAAAGCCGCTGTGCAGGCCAACGGGTTCCCGCCGAACGTGGACGCATGGGTTCCAGGCGTAAAGATCGCTGCGACAGACTCCTTCGCCAGGCAAGCGCCGATCGGCATCCCACCGCCAAGACCTTTAGCCAAGGTCATGATATCGGGCTTCACGCCCAGTTGTTCATAGGCGAAGAGCGTTCCGGTCCGACCCATGCCGGTCTGGACCTCGTCGAAAATTAAAAGAATGTCTCTTCTGGTGCACAGCTCACGCAGGGCTTTAAGATAATCCCGATCGGCCACGTGCACACCGCCTTCACCCTGAATCGGCTCCAGCATGATCGCGGCTGTGTTCTCGCTGACCATAGCCTCGATCGCGCCGAAGTCGTTGAACAGTGCGTAGGCAAATCCCGGCATCAACGGCTCGAAGCCCTTTTGAACCTTTTCCTGTCCCGTGGCTGTGATCGTCGCCAGCGTCCGGCCATGGAAGGAATTTTTCATCGTGATGACTTCAAACCGGTCTGCCCCGTGCTTTTCATGTCCATAGCGCCGCGCCAGCTTGATCGCCGCCTCGTTGGCCTCCGCTCCGCTGTTGCAGAAGAACACGCGGTCGGCAAAGGAGTGATCGACAAGCATTTGCGCCAACTTCACCTGTGGTTCGGTGTAATAGAGATTCGAAACATGAATCAGTTGTGCCGCTTGGCGTTGGATCGCTCGGACGAGATCCGGATGACCGTGGCCTAGGACATTGACCGCGATCCCGCCGACGAAATCGACGTACTCCCGGCCTTCGAGATCGTAGACCTTCGAACCCCGCCCTCGGACGATCGAGATCGGCTGGCGAGTGTAGGTCTGCATCAGGTACTTGGCGGCATCATCTCTCAGTTCTTCGGTCAGCATGGTAGACGTATCCCATTAGAAAAAAAGGAAAGTTAGCACAGGGTCTATGTGAAAGCAATAAGGGTGAGGGCAATGATAACAGGTGACGGTCGCTGCGGTATTACTCCGGTTCTGGTGATCAGCCACAAGCTGTTAGCCATTTGCTCCGGTCCCGACTGTGATAAGCTGGGCGATGATGAAGTTCTGCAGTCAGTGCAACCAGCAGAATCCGGACGACGCCAACTTCTGTCACCAATGCGGAGCCGCTCTCACCTCGACCACTGTCGCAGCGGAAACTGTCACCGATATCCCCAATCCCATCCCAATCCAGAACGATGAGGCACTCTGGCGTCAATTCATTGGCCCCAATGCCGATCAATATTTGGCCCAGTTCAAAAAATTTTCTTCGAACGGTCAGCCAAAGTTTGCTCTGTCCTGGAACTGGCCGGCGTTTCTCTTCATCTCTTTCCTCTGGTTTCTCTATCGGAAGATGTACCTCCATGCTTTCGTGTACGCAGTCGGTCCCATGATTTCAACGTATCTGACAGGGGACCTGTACGCCGGCATCGTCTGGAGCATCATGGCGGGGGCCACGGCAAACTATCTGTTCTATTGGCACTGCCGGGAACACATCGCGGCGATCAAGAAAGCCGGCTGGAGCAATCAACCTGTTCAAGTAGCGGCACTTAAGGAATCGGGCGGGGTGCAGCCCTACGTCATCTGGGTGGGCGTCGTCCTGTACATTATCTTTCTGGCGACGCTGGTCAAAATAATTCAGGAAGGTCCGCCGGATTCGGACAAGGTACCCGGCAGACCAGCCAAGCAAGCGGCAGCGAGCATGATCTAGGGCGGCTGCTGGCTCCTCTCAGTCGCCTCGCCATCATGGCTCTGTTCAGCGGCATTCTCTAACCGACACACTTTATGGGATCCGTCATGGTCATCCCGGATGGCGTTCGTTTGTAATGAAATGCTCGACCATGCAGCTTCTGCGATGCTTTTGACTATGTTCACCGGCCGACTTCGACGGTGAGTGATACCTTCAGGAGACTTCCAACCGACATGGGCAAGCATCGCTCTCATCGGTTAGGCTGATTCATTCACCAAGGCTAGGGCAACGGAACTGCGGCAATACAGTGATTATGGCTGTCACCGATCCACATGTGCTGCTGATCGAACAACACCCCCTCAGTCATTCTTTCGGAGTTGGGTGTCGGGGGGGGGCAGTAGGAGTTGAGGTCTTGAATCCCGGCTGGCCGATCTGATCAGTACGTGACACTTCCTAAAATATATTAGCTAAGTTTGGAATGGCAGCTTGACAGACCCAAATGCCGGAGTCAACCCGCTCGGCCAAGGCCCCGTCACTCATGCCGTACGATATCCTTCGAACTCATGTAATCGCGTACCTATCTCTTGACTTAATGGGATGATCGTTTATCCTGAAGCCGCTTTTGTCCCTGTCGTCCAATCATGGAGGTGCCGGTTATGGCTCGGTTGGTCCTGCTCCGTCACGGCGAGTCGCAGTGGAACTTGGAAAACCGATTTACCGGCTGGGTTGATGTGCCGCTCTCGCCACGCGGGATTCAGGAGGCTAAGAATGCCGGAGACAAGCTCAGAGGCCTTTCCTTTGATCGCGCGTTCACGTCTGTCCTCATTCGTGCGAACGACACCTTGCGGCTGGTGTTGGAGGCCATCGGTCAAACGCAAATTCCTATTGAAAAAGACAAGGCGCTGAATGAACGGATGTATGGAGAGCTACAGGGACTGAACAAAGCTGAAACCGCGAGGAAATACGGCGAGGCTCAAGTAAGAATCTGGCGGAGAAGCTATGATGTGAAACCACCCGGCGGGGAAAGCCTGAAAGACACGGCGGAACGGGTGCTGCCTTACTATGAGAGCAAGATCAAGCCTTGTCTGTCCAAGGGCGAAACGGTCTTGGTTGCAGCGCACGGGAACAGCCTCCGTGCGCTGGTGATGGAGCTGGAAGAATTGTCGAAGGAACAGGTGCTGGAACTGAACATTCCGACCGGTGTGCCGTTGCTTTACGAACTCGATAACAGCGGGAAGGTGATATCGCACCGATATCTATAGTGGGGTCTGGCTCCTATCCTACCTCGTCGAACAGCTTACCGTATTGCGCGGCCGGTGCGTAATCGATCAACAACACCAGCAACTTTTCCCGATCTTTGGACGGAACGCTGCCATGATCCTCGATGAGGGATGCCGCCTCCGCGCTGACCGCCATGTGACTCATCCCTTCCTGGTCGACCAGGCGTCTATACTCGGCGCGCCGCCCATCCAATTCTTTCTGGTACTCTTCCCAGGTACCGGTCCCGATCCGTCCTGATTCCCACCAGCCTGTCTTAATCGACTCGAACAGTGCTTCCTCGATCGCAGTACGATACTTGAACGGGATGTGCGCATCGATCGCAGCCAGGATCCAATAGAGATTCAAAGACAAAATTTCGCGCGCGACCTGACGGGCGCTGGATTCAGGCACTTCGATCCCATATTGTTCAAGTTGGGCGGCGGATACCGGCTGCGGCATCGTCTCGATCAATGCGGCGGCGGCTTGCGCAGGAGTCATGAGCGCTCTCCCTTTCGTGTATCCTTCCCGGCGCAGCATACTGCATGCCTTGTCCGGCCCTCAAGCAGCTTGTTCGACCCAGGTCGCTATGCTAGAGTCCGCTCGCCTTTCTAGAGGGGGTGTGACGAAGCAGATGCGTTCCAAACGACTTCTCACGCTGGCAGGGACCGGCCTGGTGTGGGCCACGCTGTTGATGGGCTCGGTGCAGGCGGACGAGAATCATTGGGGCTTCGGCTCGGACCTGGGCTTCACCGCTGGCACTGTCAACGGCACGGTCTTCAATCTCGGGTTCAATGTCGACTACTATGTTGATCGAAATTTTTCGTTTGGCCCGATGATGCAAATCTCCCCGACTGGAGATCTCTTTCAAATCTCTTTTGCGGGAGTCGGGAAGTACCACCTGCGTTTTAATAACGGCATCAACCTCGTCCCGTTTACCGGCATTGGGTTGATTCACGCCAGCCTCGACCGTGGCACGGGGCCGGCGCGGATCGACCGCAACGACACGAGCTGGTACATTCCCATTGGAGTCTCGCTGGAGTATCAAGTCGCCCACAATCTCGCGCTCTCCTCGACCGTCATCGTGAATATCCACAGCATCGATTTGTCGCCCTCCCTTTCCGAGAAAGACAAAACCAGCGTGGCGCTGCTGTTCGGTTTCCGCTGGGGACCTTAGCAAACTGTTGAGTAAGTCCGCAGGCCTGCTCGCGGCGCTCAGAAAGACGGTCATGCGTCAGCCGTCAACCGTCAATCGAGCAACAGTTTGACCTGACGTGCGGCGGTGTTTTTACCTTTGACGAATGACGAGTGACGAAGATTCCCATCGGACGTCCTGCGGTGTCAGGCCGCTTTTGCAGGCCGCCAGCGAAGACCAATGTTCAGGATTTCTTGAAGCAGCTCCTTATAATGGTAGTCGGCTTTTTCCGCCGAGTCCGCGAAATCTTCATAGTGCGCGATCTGCGGATTTGGATTTGCCTCGAGAATGTAGAGCTGTCCGTCTGCATCCATCCGCATATCGATCCGCGCATAGCCGTTGAGCCCGAGCGCACGATAGACGCGCTTGGCTAAATGTTGAATCTCTTCAGCTTTCCCCTCTGGGAGATTTTTGGCTTCCCTTGAAGTGATTCCATACTTCGCCTGATACTTCCGACTCCATTTCACTCGTTCGGTGGCAATCCGTCTGGCGTCATCCGGCAGCTTGTCCATGATGAGTTCCCACACGGGAAGCACTTGCAGATGGCCGTTGCCGATCACTCCGACATAGAACTCACGGCCCTCGATGTAGCGCTCGATCAACGCACCGCTCCCCACACTGTTATGAATGAACGCCACCCGCTCACTCAGCTTGTCGTCATCCTCCACAATCGACGCTTGCGAGATCCCCAGGGACGCCTCTTCACTTACCGACTTGACGATTAACGGAAAGGTCAGCCATTTCGGCCGCTTTACTGCGCGCCCCTGCGGCACCTCAATGAAATCAGGGTGGGGTATCCGGTGAAAGGAGAGCAC
>JACPZN010000146.1 GCA_016195505.1 Nitrospirota bacterium
GAAGGATTCCGGGGCACGTGGGCTGCGGCAGACCGAAGAGAAAGACATCACACTCAAGGTCGGATTACGACTCCGTGAGCTCCTGAGTAGACAACCCGGGGTGCGTGTGCTGATGACTCGAGACCGTGATGTCTTTGTTGAGCTGGAAGAACGTACCAAGTTTGCCAATAGTAACGAAGCTGATTTGTTCGTCTCGATCCACGTCAATTCGCACCCCTCCCGCTTGGTCAAAGGCATCGAGATTTATCACTTTGGAGAAGCCAAGGATCAGCGGGCCCTTGAAGTGGCCGCGCGTGAAAACGGCACCCCGCTCAACAGCACGGGGGTCGGGTGGGAGTATCTCGTGGCCGATCTATTGACCACTAAGAAAATCGAGGCGTCACTTGAACTGGCTTGGACCGCAAAAGAGGCGCTGGTCGCTCACATGAACGGACATTATGCGGTCAACGACCACGGCGTGAAGACCGCCCCGTTCTACGTATTAAGATTTACGAGCATGCCGAGTATCCTGGCCGAGATCGCCTATATTTCCAACCCTGCCGAAGAGGATTTGCTCCGGAAGCCCACGTTCGTCAGAGATGTTGCCGAATCGCTCTTCCAGGGTGTCAAATCGTTCCTCGCCAACAACAAATCCGATATCCGATGATCGCCCCTAGATCCATTGGGCCACACAGCCCATGCCAACCATCAAACTGATACTCGAATATGACGGCACATGCTACGCGGGATGGCAACGTCAGCTCAACCAACCCACGATTCAGGAGGCGGTCGAAACCGCAATCGAAGGCGTCACGCAAACAAAGGTGTCGGTCATAGGCGCGGGGCGGACTGATGCGGGAGCCCACGCCCTCGGCCAAGTCGCGAGCTTTCGCACCGACCGTGACATGACACCCCGTGAATGGACGAGAGCGATCAATGCTCACCTGCCGGAAACCATTGCCGTGCGATCAGCCGCCATCACGCCGGAGACCTTCCACGCCCGGCACTCTGCCAAGGGCAAATTCTACGAGTATCGCATTCTCAATCGGCCGGAACGTCCGGCCGTTGATCGGCACTGCTGTTGGCATGTCTATAAGCCCCTGAACGATGCCGCGATGAATCAGGCGGCAATGGCTCTGATCGGTTCACATGATTTCTCGTCGTTCGAGACGCAACCGACCGAAAACGACGATCCCATCTGTCACGTTCAACGGCTCACTGTGTTCCGACAAGGCGATCGATTGCGAATCGAGGCTTATGCCGACCGGTTTTTGAAGCAGATGGTGCGCTCGATCGTTGGCACGCTCGTGGAGGTCGGCTTGGACAAACGACCGCCAGACAGCTTCAAAACGATCCTCAACGCACGAGACCGTTCAGCCGCCGGCAAGACTGCTCCCCCACAAGGGCTTTTTCTTGTGCGCGTAGACTATGAACCACCCTGCCCGCTTCCTTAGCGACAAGCCGTAGGCTTTCTGCTATAGTTCCCGCCAGCTGCCTCTTTCACTCATGAAAGGAGATCGACGATGAAAATTACCAGCCTGGTGGTCCTGTCACTCTTTCTGGCCGTGATGTGCCTGGCACCGATCACGACCGAAGCCGCCGGCCAGCAGAATAAGATGGCTGCGTGCAACAAAGAAGCAAACGACAAGGGATTGGGTGAAGGAAAAGGCGAGGAGCGGAAAGCATTTATGAAGGAGTGCCTCTCCGCCAAGCCGGTCAAGAGCGGAAAATCGGCTCAGCAAGAGAAAATGAAGGCGTGCAACAAGGAGGCGGGCGAGAAGAAAATGAAGGGCGACGAGCGGAAGAAATTCATGAGCACCTGCCTATCGAGCTAGCGATCACGAACCCGGCGCGGCCATCCGCCGCGCCGGGTTTCATCTTTTCAATTTTCTCAAATTTCCGGAAGAGACAGTACCCAACCAAGACAAAGCTCTCGCATCATTAGAGATTTTGGACGATCTTTAACGAGCTAGTTTGGTAGAGAAAGACTGGCCTGAACAGGCCTAGTGGTGGAAGTCAAGTCTCAAAATGAGCTGGCAGGTTAGAATGGCAGTTCTGAGTCGCGGTTTTCGAGTTTCTTGCGGAGTTCGATCAATTCTTGCTCAAGAGCGATAAGCCGATCACTGATTGGGTCGGGGAGGTCCACCTGATCCATCGTCGCGTCAGGCAGGCGTTCGCCCTGGGTCTTGATGATGCGAGCCGGCACACCGATGACGGTGGAGTTGGCCGGAACATTTTTCAATACGACCGAATTGGCTCCGATCTTCACATTGTCGCCGATCCTGATGCCGCCGAGAATCTTAGCGCCGGCGCCGACGACGACGTGGTTCCCGAGAGTCGGATGCCTCTTGCCACGCTCCTTCCCCGTGCCACCCAAAGTGACGCCTTGGAAGAGGGTGACATAATCACCGATCTCGGCTGTTTCCCCGATGACCACCCCCATACCATGGTCGATAAAAAATCCCGTGCCGATCTTGGCCGAGGGGTGAATTTCAATTCCAGTCAACCAGCGGGCCAGTTGCGAAATAGCACGCGGGATGAACGCGACTCCTATTGACTTGAGCCAATGGGAAATCCGATAGGCCAGTAGCGCATGGAATCCCGCATACGTGAGGATAACCTCCAGCGTACTTGTGGCTGCCGGATCGCGATCGAATACAGCCTGCAAATCTTGTCTGATTTTGCCGAACATAGAAGGCTATCTTACGACGGTCAGGCCGGTTCGATCAAACAAACCGCATGGGCGATCATAGCCTCTTCTTTCCCGACTGCGTCGAGTCCTTCTCCGCTCTTCACTTTGACGTTGACCAGGTCGGGATCGATGCCAACGGTTTCTGCCATCTTCTTCTGCATGGCCGCCAGATGCGGGCCCAACCGCGGAGCTTGCGCCACGATAACTGTATCGATATTGCCCACTCGATAGCCCTTGGCCTTCAACTTGGCTATCACGTCTGCCAGGAGTTCGAGGCTGGAGATCCCCTTGTACTTGGGATCTGAGCTGGGGTAATGCC
>JACPZN010000044.1 GCA_016195505.1 Nitrospirota bacterium
CCAGCGCCGAGGATTAGTATTGAGGTGGCGTTGGATGTTTTCGAGCTCCACGATTGAATCATCGACAAGGCGGCCGATGCCGAGGGCGAGGCCGCCCAACGTAAACACATTGAGGGTCTGGCCGGTGAAGTAGAGCACGATGAACGTCACGAGAATGGAGAGTGGAATGGAGACGGAGATGATCATTGTGCTGGTCAGATTGCGGAGGAAGACCAGAATCACGGCTGCGGCCAAGAGCGAACCATGCAGGGCCTGCTCGATCAGGTTCTGAATGGATTGACGGATATAGACGGATTGATCGAACGAAATCCCGAGTTTGACGCCCGGCGGAATGCCGATCATCTTAGGCAGCGCAGCGCGCAGCGCGTCTACGACCTCGACTGTGTTCGCGATCGGTTGCTTGTTCACGCGGAGATAGACCGCCCTGACCCCGTCGGTTCGCACGATGTTCGTTTGAATGTCGGATGAATCCGTGACGGTCCCCACGTCACGGACGCGGACCGGGTTGCCCTGCTGGTTGACTTTCACGATCACGTCTTGGATCGGTTCGACCGTTTTGAACTGATTGTTGGTGAAGACGTTGTAGTCAAGATTGCCGGCCTTGATGTCGCCGGAAGGCAGAATCAGGTTCGCCGCCTTGACGGATTTCACGACATCGAGAATCGAAAGTCCGCGAGCGTTGAGAAGCGCCGGATCAAGGTTGATGTTGATCTGGCGGATCTTGCCGCCTTCGACGGTGGCCGCGGCGACGTTGGCGATCTGCTCGATCTGCGGCGCGATGGTGTTGTAGGCAAGGTCGTAGAGAGCGCGCTCGTCCAGATCTTCGCTCGAAACGGTCACGAGGGAGACCGGGATGTTGGACACGTCGAATTTGACGATAAAGGGCTGCAGAATGCCGGGCGGGAGGCTGTTCAGAATCTGCGTGATGCGCTGCATCACCTCCATCTGCCCGACATTGATGTCGGCGCCCCAGTTGAACCAGATTTGCACCGCCCCGAGGCCTTGCTTGGAGAACGATTCGACGTGCTCCACGTTGGAGGCGGAGCTGACGGCTTTCTCAATCGGGTACACGACGCTCTGTTCGATATCGAGCGGGGGGGCGCCCTTATAGATGACACCGACGAAGGCAACGGGGACTTGGATTTGCGGAAAAAGATCGACCGGCAGCCGCTGAAGGGACGTGACACCCAACACCACCATTGCGAGCGACAGCATCAGGATGCCGATGCGATTGCGTAATGCGAGTAGTGTCAGCCACATGATAGGAAAAGTCGCAACGAGTGCTGAGGACCGAGTGCCGGGTGAATGACTATGAAGGCAATTCGTGCCATGATCTGATCACTCATCACCCATCACTCTTCACTGGAGGCAGTGGTTGTGTCTGCACCGGCGTGCCGTCGTGCACAAGGTCTTTGCCGGAGACGATTACCTGTTCGTTGCCGGTGAGGCCCTTGGTGATCTCGACGCGGTTATCGTCGCGGGCCCCGATCTCGACGTTGACTCGCTGGGCTTTGTCGTCTCGGACGATATAGACGTACTGCACGTCTTCCAGTCGGCTGACTGCATCGATGGGAATCTGCACGGCTTGACGATGGGTTCCCACCATGACCTCCACGCGGGCGAACATGCCGCCTTTCAACCGGCGGTCTTTGTTCGGTAGGTCGATCTCCACGGTCATGGTGCGTGTCGCGCGATTCAGCGCCTGGACGATGCGCGTCACGGTTCCCTCGAACACCCGTTCCGGATAGGCTTCGGCTCGCAGCTCGGCTCTCTGCCCGATCTTCACCAGCGGGATATCTTTCTCGACGACTTCGATGAGAACGCGAATGGTGTCGATGTCGTGCAAGCTCAACATGCCACGCGACATGGTGGAAGTGCTGGCGGTGGCGCTGGTGACATAGGCTCCTGTGTCCAGGTTGCGCTCAGCGATGTAGCCGGAAAACGGCGCTCGAATGTAGGAGTAGGCGAGATTGGTTTCCGCCTGCGCCAGGGCCACATCCATTTGCTTGACCTGTGCCTGCAAGGATTCCAGCGCTGCTGTGGCGGCATCGAAGTTGACCTGCGCGTTATCCAAGTCTTGCTGCGAGACGAATTGATCCTTGATGAGGGCCTGCATGCGATCGAGCGTGAGTTTTGCGTTGCGCACCGCTGCGTTCTGCTGCGTGACCTTCGCCTTGGCGGCGGCGAGGTTGGCCTTCGCCTGATTGACGGCATGTTGGTAGTCCGTGTGGTCGATTTCGACGAGCAGCTGATTCGCCTTCACAAAATCGCCCTTGTCCACATGCAGTTTGGCGATGTAGCCGTCCACGCGCGAGAAGAGGTTGACGACTTGGTTGGGCGAGATATCGGCCGTGTAGGCCAGACGAATGTCGAGGCCCTGTTTCAGCGGTGCGACAGTGCCCACTGTGATGAGACGCGCCTTGCGCAAGTCGGTCTTGGCGCCGGTGCTCAGGCGGAAGACGACAAGGGCGGTAATCGCAAAGAAGATGATCACGCCGAGGACTACGAACGGATGGTTGGTTATTCGGTTCACGTGAGTTCTCGCCGCACGGGGTTATGGGATGGCTTGACGAGCCCACCGAGGAACAGCGAAACGTACTCCGTGACGGTGTCTTCGTGGGTTCGGTGCATGGGGAGGCCGAAGATATCGTGTAAGAGGCGATGATGGACGAGGATGCCGAAGAAGGCTCTCGCGGCGAGCAATGGATCGACTGAGCGAAAGGCACCATCGTCGATCCGTCGGCGGATGTAGTTCGCAAGCAGGTCATAAAAGACGCGGTATTGCTGTTGGAAAAACATGTCGGACATCTCATGACCTTCCAATGCGCTGAAGAGGAGCAGCCGAAGCAATGTTGGGTCTGCACCTTTTCTGATTCGATAGCTGGCGAGCAGAGTGAAAAGTCGTTCATCGTCTTGTTTCCTGGCGGCCTCTTCGACCGCTTCCCGTAATCCAGAGTATTGCGCCTTTTCTGCCAGAATGGCCGCATAGAGCGCACGCTTGGTCGGAAAATGCTTGAAGAGCAGCGCTTCACTTACCCCAGTCGCCTTGGCGATTTCTTTCGTGGTGGTTCCCTTAAAGCCGTTGGCGGCAAAAAGCGACGCAGCAGCGCTGATCAGGCTGGCCTGACGCTCCCGGCCTGAAGCTCGCGATGGTCGATGAGATGATTTCCTAGCTCGTTTCATGGTGAGTAAGTGGTCACTCACCATGAAATTTAGCATGTGGGTTCTTGAAAGACAAGTGAATGGGAAAACAGACGTCCAGGGTAATGAAGAGAGTCGATTTGCTGTGTTTCGACGAGTGTGGGATGAGATCGTACAGCATGTCCGGGTGTTTATACGGCAAGCAGGTGGTCGAGAAAGGTGGGTGGTCTAGAAGATCGCTTTCAACATCTTCCGATTCTGATGTGAGCTGCTCACCAGAGTGAAGAGGGGAGGGTGGTCGCTGACCATGGCACGGCTGATGTGCCTCCAGAGAAAGTGGCGTAATCGAGTGCGTTCGGTAGGGCTCACGTGAAGAAACTCGAGGCCGCTCCACCGACCCATCACCCACACCACGCGCGCTTCGGTAATCAGGACCGGCTGCGGCAGTTCTGCAACGAGTGCCAGCGAGGTGCCGATCTTCAGTGGGTGCCTGCTCTGGACGCGGCATCCGGTTTCGGACAGATCTGACAAGACTCCTGCTCCTGTCTTACCGAAACGCTGTCGGCCTGAAAATCGCATAGAGAGTGAGACGGGAATTCGGTATGCCCGGCG
Source organism: Nitrospirota bacterium (assembly GCA_016195505.1). Taxonomy (GTDB): domain Bacteria; phylum Nitrospirota; class Nitrospiria; order Nitrospirales; family Nitrospiraceae; genus Nitrospira_D. The sequence goes on from JACPZN010000044.1 coordinate 3,754, forward strand.
CTGATCTGCTTCAATGAACGGTGCGCCAGAGCGAAAGTGGGCGGGGTTTTTCTTGGACGTACGCCGCATACATTTCTCGCGCTTCGTTAGGCACTCAACCCGGCTATACGTGCTGGACGTACTGGGCACGAAGAAACGAGTGCAGCCGGTTGCCCTCGCGAAGACTCAGTTTCTTAAACCCCACACCAAACAGGTGTCCCTCAGTCCAGGCAACGACGGCTTCCAAGACAAACAAAGGATCATCACCATCCGGGAGATAGAGAAACAGGGTCAACTCCATCCCGACCTTGACGGGATGATTGCCTCGAATACCCAGTCCACCTTTGGACAGGTCCACGACGGTGCCGTCCCCCATCAAAACATCGTCTTCGCTGATGCCGGAATACATGAGTCCGAAGGAGACGGGAGCGCGGGGGATGCGGCGCCGTTCCATCGACATGTGCGAGTTACGGGCTACGGTCTGTCTTGTTACCTTCAGTTGTTTCATTGCGGCACCTCCTATTATTTATAGCGATCTCGCTTTGTATGCCCCTATGGGGCTCATCCTTTCAACTCTGTCCCGCCAAACACTCCAACCAAATTGGCTCCCTCTCCCTTGCCGCACGCAATTCCACTCCGAATCGGCGGCCATCGATCCAGGACACGTAGGCCTGTGGGATACAAAGCGGATCGTCCATATCGGGCAATTCGAGGAACAACGCCAGCTCCATGCCGGGCTTGAGGTCCCGGGCGCCATGAAGGCCGAATCCATAACGGCTGAGGTCTACGATGGTCGCGTGACCCATGACGATCTTGTTCGCGTCCGACCCTGAATATCGAACTTTGAACCGTCCGCCGATTCGGGGCTCTTTCCGTCGCTCCCTTTCGGCCTTATTTTTCCCACCCTCTGATCTTGGCTCCGTCTTCCACCAGCTCATGGTCGTCTTGCCCCCCTTACATGTGTCAAGTTGTGGAGTCGATGTCTTCTGAATGCTGGGCCGGTTTCTGCTGTTCGTGTGCCCACAAGAAAAAGCGAAGTCGATTTTGGTCCTCGAGTCTTAGCGTCCGCAGGGAGACCCCGAAACGACCTTTGTTCACCCACGACACGAGGGCCTCAGAAATACAGAGAGGGTCATCTGAGTCGGGAAGCTCGATGAAAAGGGCGAGTTCCATACCGGGCTTGAGCAATCGATCAGCGCGGATTCCGATTCCCTCACGCGACAGGTTGAGCACCTGGCCGTCACCCATCATGATTTGCCCCTTGTCCATTCCTGAATAGATCACCCCAAACCGGCCACCCACACGTGGTCGTCGTCGTCGGTTTGACTTCGATTCCACCAGCGTCAGCTCTTGCTCTCGTTCCTGAGGCATCAGCTTCATGATGTGTGGTCCTCCGTTGCTTGTTTCTTCACTCGACAAGGTCGCTATACAATTCCAGCCTAGCGCTAAGTACCCGGCTTGCCTTCCCCCTAGGTGGGGGATAGGGGTCTAGCCAGAAGGGGGGGGCGAAATGTGGCTAAATGGAGTTAAATTACTTCCAAATAATCAATTAGTTACGATGTGCATTCCGAGAGGGTAAATTAGGGGCACGAAGCTGCCTTGACAGGGCCTGCATCGGATCATCCGATCATCTCCCTCACAGGGAATGATCTAGTTCGAGGAGGGTCTGAGGAATGTTGCGAAGGTAAGCTGATGACGGTGAAAAGGGGGAGAACTAGACGAGCCTAAATCGAGCTCGGTGATCGCTGACGGTGTTGTGAGAGATGCTTTTCCAAATGAAAGATTGCAGCCGTTTTCGATGCTCTTGGCTGAGGTGCATGAATCGAACAGAGTATTGACAGCCGGATACCCAGACCACGTGAGCTGATTTCAGCGAGAGTGGTGGGAGTCCATCGGGAAGAGCAATCGTCAGCGTCAACAGCGTGCCACGCGTCACGGGATGGTCACTTACGATCTTGCATCCTGAGACGGATAGATCCTTGGTGAGCCCTTGCCCCTTATGCGGCTGGGTAGAGACCTCACCGACATAGTGCACAGAACAGGTCACGGCAACGCGCTCAGTATGGCGGCCATCCAATGGCGAGTAGGGTTTCCGTGTATTCATTGTGGGTTCCATCATAGCTTCGCCCAAAGGGTTCTGCTAATCAATTCAGTCAATGTGATCTTGCCCTGTCCCCAAGCTACACGGAAGCTGAATCAGACAAAATACCCAGTGAGAGGGGAGGGATACCCCACAAAAGGAGAGAGGAAGCGCGAAGCGCCTTTGCATTGCCTGTCTGAAGACGGAGAAAGTGGAGAGGGACTACTGCCTGATCTTGGCCCAGGCCTTCTGGTACTCCTCAAAGGAGTCGACTTCCATCCAACCTTTGAAGATCGGCACGGCTTGGACGCGGAGGCCCCGGTCAATCAGCTCCTGGAGCATATCCGTGACGGAGGCCTTGGCAAGGCTTGCGGATTCGTGGAAGCCGGTCAACTTGTATTTTTCTTGCGAGGCACGATAACACTCGCGAAGAG
>JACPZN010000198.1 GCA_016195505.1 Nitrospirota bacterium
ACTCGCCCTGTTTCTATCCCTGGCGAAAACGAAGGCTCCGCGCCTCTATCTCTTGTTTCTTTGTGCGGCCAGAACGGGGTTGAGGCAAGGCGAGCTATTGGCGCTCCAGTGGGACGACCTCAACTTCTCAGGCCGGTTTGTAGAAATCAGCAGGAGCTTTACGCATGGAGAGATGACGACGCCCAAGAGCGGAGAAAGTCGGCGCGTGGACATGTCCTGGGAATTGACAGAGACACTCAGGGCGTTACAGATCGATCGGCAATTGGAGGCGGTCACCCATGGGTGGGAGAAGCCGCCTGCATGGGTCTTCTGTGATGAGCAGGGAGGAATGTTCCATCACAACATCACTCGCAAAGCGTTTCGTCAGCTCCTGAAGGCTGCCGGGGTGCGGCGCGTGCGCTTTCATGATCTCCGCCACACCTTTGCCTCGCTCCTCCTCCAGAACAACGAAAGCCTGGTCTACGTGAAAGAGCAAATGGGCCATTCCTCCATACAAGTGACGGTTGATCTCTACGGACACCTGATCCCAGGTGGCAACAAACAAGCAGTGGACCGTCTCGACCACCTTGTGGACAAGCCACGGTTCGAGGGCGTTTCCGCAACCCAGCCGCAACCATGTGCACAGAGCGAGCAGGGAGCTACCGCAGAAGGGCTAGAGGATCAACCAGTTACGAAACGAAGAAGTGGGGTGGATGACGGGTTTCGAACCCGCGACCTCCGGATCCACAATCCGGCGCTCTAACCAGCTGAGCTACACCCACCACCAAGGATGTGCGGGGAGTGGGGATCTTAACAAAGTGAAGATCGCTGCCGCAACCGACGGAGTGGTCATCGGTCATGGGTCATTCGTCGATGGACGAGAATCGCTTCTCCAAGTGTGAGCGATTGCCTGTTGACCCTTGACGGGTGACTCTCTTCATCCGCGCGCATCGAAGGCGGCTTGCATTTCCGCGACAATTTCCGCCACGGTCGCAGCCGGGTCGGCCGCATCGCGGATGGGTCGGCCGATCACGAGATAATCTGCTCCAGACGCGATCGTTTGGGTTGGAGTGGTCGCACGGGCATGATCGTCGACCCCCTTCCCGGCAGGTCGGACTCCCGGCGTCACAATCACGAATCGTGGCCCGACCTTCTGCCGGATGGCAGCCGGTTCTTCACCGGAGGCCACCACTCCGTCGCAACCGACTTCCGAGGCGAGCAGCGCCCGGGCCGTCACCAGGTCTTGGACGGTCCGCTGAATCCCCATTTCGCGCAAGTCGTGGCTGTCGAAGTTCGTCAGCACCGTCACCGCCAGCAGCTTGAGCGACGATCCTTCCCTCCCCTGTACGGCCGCACTCAGGGCTTTTCGATTCGCATGGATCGTCAAGAAATCCACACCCATCGCAGCAACCCGCGCGGTCGCGCGACGAACCGTTTCTTCGATGTCGAGAAATTTCAGATCGAGGAAGACCCGCATCTCCCGCTCCACAACCCGTTTGACCATCTCAGGGCCCGCCGCCGTATAGAGCTCAAGCCCGACTTTGACGAAGGAGATATGGCCTTGTAGTCGGTCCAAGAGCCGCTCCGCCTCTGCAGCAGAAGGCACATCCAGCGCAAAGATCAGTCGATCACGCGCGACAATCTTCGACATTGAATTCCTCCTTCTTTATCTCCGATCCTTGACCATCCGCAACGCCCTATGATACAAGTCAACTCCTTTTTGGGGAGGAACGTACGATGCCTGTGGTTCACAAATCGACCATTCGACGCGCCCGCCAAGCCGATCGCCGGCACGAGCGGAATCGGGCCACCATGAACACCGTAAAGACGCTCGTGAAGAAAGTCCAAACAGCTGTGGCCGACAAGAAAGTGGACGAGGCAAAGACCTTCTTGCGTGAAGCCACTACAGCGATCGGGAAGGCCGTGTCCAAAGGCGCGGTGAAGCGCAATACCGCCTCGCGCCGTATTTCTCGCCTGACCCTGCGCGTCAACGCCCTGTCCGATTCCCGCTCTTGATCGTTCGCACATTCGACACGACGCGCGCCGGGACCCGCCCCGCCGGGGCAGAGGATCGGCCCGGTGATGTGAGCTTCGCGTTTTTTACGTACTCGCAGAGACACAGCAGTAAACGTTCCATCACCATTTTCGGATGGCTGCTGCTGCCGCCCTTGAGTTTCCCATCGGCCTCAAGAAACAGATGAGGCGCTACCTGGAGATGGTTCTCTGAAAACCGGTCAAGGAAGGACCGGACCTTCAACGGATCCATCCGCAATGTTCTGGCGGCCTCCCCTTCGCGGCCGCCGTTGGCCATCAAGTCTTTGACTTTCCAGAGACGGCGATACTGCCAAGCGAGAGAGCCCAGAATCCGAAGTGGGGCTTCGCCCGCTTCAAGATTGCGCGCCAGGATGGAGAGAACTTGCCCGCGATTTCCCTGGGCAATCGCAAGCGTCAGATCGAACACCGAGGCACCGGGTTCCATGCCTCGGAGCACATGCACGTCGGCGGCGGTCGCCGTACGATCAGGCGGCACATAAGAAGCCAGTTTCTCCAATTCCCGCCGCACTCCATAGAGCGATCCCTCGCTCACTTCTTTCAGCAATTGAACGGCCTGGTCCTCCAGCCGGATTCCCAGCCGTTCGGCATCGCGCATGATCCAGGGAGCCAGCTGTGCTTCGCGCAGAGGCGAGCAGTCGATCGTGGTGGCCGTTCGCACCAAGGTCTGAGAAAATTTCAACCGGCCGTCTAGTTTCGGACTCACAAACACCAGCGTGGTCGTTTCGGCCGGATCCTTCAGATAGTCGAGCAACGCTTCGCTTTCTTTGGCTGAAAGCTTCTCAGCCGCTTTCACCACCACCAGCCGCCGCTCGGCAAACACCGGCATTTCGGACGCGCAGTTTCGGATGTCGGCCCCCCTGGCGTCATCCCCATAGAACAAATCGTAATTGAATTCACCGCCGTCAACAAGAACCCTGGATTTGAGTGCAGCGAGCGCGCTGTCCCTGAGCAGATCTTCTTCGCCGACAATGAGATAGAGAGGTTCGGGCGTCTGCTGTTTTAACGTCGACTCGAGTTGCAGCGAATTCAATGTCGATGCCATTGCGACACTCTTGGAATATTATCTGACGGCCGGAGCCGTCGTCACCGGCTCAGCCGCTTGTTTGTTCAGCCCGCCCGATTCCACATGCAACAGGAAGCGAGCCGCCAGGTCCGCAGCGGCGAAGCGGCCTGCCTGCTCCAGCGCGCGATTCTGCAGCGCGCGATTGAACTGGAGGTCAGGTGTGACGTAAAACTCCGACGTGGCTTTCGCCGTTTGTATCCACACGACCTTCTTGGTTCTCGTCTCTTCGATTCTGACCAGGACCACCACTTCTGCCCTGCTTTCTAACGTCGTCGTTTGGCTGAAGCTGAGGGTCGGCACGCCCACCGAAAGAATCTGCCCGGTCAGCACGAGGTCCGCCGCTTCGGAATCCGGCACGACCTGTGCGCCGCTGCCGCTGGAGAATTCGTGGCGTAGATAGTTGGTATATCGCGTTTCAAGGTTCGGCTCGAAACTGCTGTTGACGAGCGTCCGGATCACGAGGCGCGGTTGTGGCTCCTGCGAAGCTGAGTCCTTGGCTCCACCGATAGTCGGACCGGCCCCCTCCACGCGGAACTGATAGCCGCAGGCGCTGAGCGCCAAGCTGAACGCCAAGCACAAAGTAAAAAGGCAAAAGGAAAAAGTTCCGGAGTACCTACTTTTGCCTTTTAACTTCAAACTTTTTGCTTGGCGCATCGCGCTACACCACAAAATTGATCAACTTCTTTTCCACGTAGATCACCTTCTTCGGCTCTTTTCCCTGCAGCCACTCGGCGATCTGTTCGCGGGAAAGGCGCTCGACGCGATCGCGCGTCGTCTCGTGCTCGACTTCGATCTTTCCGCGCAGTTTTCCATTCACCTGAACCGGAATCGTCATTCGGTCACTCACCGTGAGGGCCGGATCGAAGATGGGCCAGGGCTGCTGCGAGACGCTCGGCTTCCGTCCGAGAATAGCCCAGAGTTCCTCGGTCAAATGTGGCGCAAATGGGGCAAGGAGCAGCACAAACGGCTCGATCAAGGAACGGGAGCGTTGCTGCGCTTTCGTCATGTCGTTGGTGAAGACCATCATCTGCGAGATAGCGGTATTGAAATGCAGTCCTTCGATATCCTCCGTCACCTTCTTGATCGTCTGATGCAGCAGCCGCTGATGGTCGAGGCTCGCCGCTGTCGAGACCACGGCACT
>JACPZN010000199.1 GCA_016195505.1 Nitrospirota bacterium
GTATTGCCCGCGAGCCCTTCCGTCAACGCCCGAATGACAGGAATCCCACCGCCCACGCTGGCCTCGAAACCCAACTCGACGCCCTTCCTCGCGGCGGCCTCAAAAAGTTCTTCTCCATGAAGAGCCAGCAGGGCCTTGTTCGCCGTAACCACGTGTTTGCCCGCAGCAATCGCCTCCAAAATGATTCGTTTGGCTGTATCGTACCCACCGATCAGTTCGATTACGACATCGACTGCTGGATCGCCGAGCACCTGTCTCGCATCGGTGGTCAAGAGACCGGAAGGCAGCACGAGGCCGCGATCTCTCGCGATGTCGAGATCGGCAATGCGGACCAGTTCGATCGGCACACCGACACGGCGGCGAATGAGCGCGGCATTTTCCAGGAGGATTTTGGCAACACCGGTACCTACTGTGCCGAACCCGATAATTCCGACTCCGATGCGCGATTTCATTCACCGGCTCCATCGAGCTTGAGCGCTTTGCGAATCCCCCTCACAGCCTGTCTGGTGCGATGCTCGTTTTCCACCAGCCCGAAGCGCACGTACTCATCGCCGCCTTCGCCGAATCCGATCCCGGGAGACACCGCGACCTTCGCTTCCTTGAGCAACAGTTTCGAAAACTCCAACGACCCCGTCTGGCGATAGGGAAGCGGAATGCGCGCCCATACGAACATCGTCGCCAGCGGCTTCGTCACCTGCCATCCAATCCGGTTCAACCCGCCCACAAGAGCATCACGCCGTTTCTGATAGCGCAAGACGGTTTCTTTGACGCAGTCCTGCGGCCCATTCAGCGCAATTACACTGGCAATTTGTAGCGGCTGGAAAATACCATAGTCGAGATAGCTCTTGATCTTCGCCAGCGCCCCTACGACCTCACGATTTCCCACACAGAAGCCCACGCGCCAACCCGGCATGTTATAGGCTTTCGAGAGGGTGTAAAACTCCACCCCGATGTCCTTTGCTCCAGGGACTTGAAGAAAGCTCGGGGCTTTGTAGCCATCAAATACAAGATCGGCATAGGCCAGATCATGAATGACGATGACATTGTGCTCTTTAGCAAAGGCCACGATCTTTTTGAAAAAATCGAGGTTCACCACCGCTGTGGTCGGGTTGTGCGGGAAATTGATGACAAGAATTTTCGGCCGCGGGAATGTCTGGCGATAGACGCGGGTCAGATCTTCAAAAAAGTCGCTATCCTGGCGCAGCTCGATCCCGCGAACCTCACCACCCGCAATGATGAAGCTGTACATGTGGATCGGATAGGTCGGCGTGGGAGTCAGCACCACATCGCCTGGGCCAATCATCGCCAAGGCCAGATGGGCCAGACCTTCCTTGGACCCAATTGTGACAATGGCTTCTGTTTCGGGATCCAGATCGACATCATAATTTCGCTTGTACCACCCGCAAATCGCATGCCGCAGCTTGGTGATCCCGCGCGAGGCGGAATACCGATGATTCTTCCCCTTACGTGCCGCCTCAATCATCTTCTCGACGATGTGGGGTGGCGTCGGCTGATCGGGGTTCCCCATGCCGAAATCAATAATGTCTTCACCGCGTTGGCGCGCCTCAAGCTTGAGGGATTGCACTTGCGCAAAGACATACGGAGGAAGTCGCTTGATTCGATAAAACCCGTCGCCCAGCCCCATGAATTTCCTTTGTCTTTCTTGGTCACTCCCGACTTTCTCCATCTCGTCAGAGGGTCAGGGAGCTTGAGAAGCGCTTATTCTAATGGAGGGCTCATGTCGAGTCAATTTAGCTCGTGATTCTGTGGGGTTCCGAATTCTGCCCCCTTGCCATTTCCTTGTCTGATTCCAATCAAACCCAGAGAGTCTGTTCTTGCCCCCCAGCGCTCCTTTCTGCTACTAATACCTCGCGTTATCACCTCGCGTCGTTGTCCCACTCTTCCTGGTACCCGACAGACCGGATGGAGGATGCATGGCCCGGCTGGGCGTTAACATCGATCACGTCGCGACGTTGAGACAAGCGCGAGGGGGAGCCGACCCAGATCCACTGGCCGCAGCCGTTCTCGTCGAACTGGCCGGAGCGGATGGGCTCGTCGTCCACTTGCGAGAAGACCGGCGCCACATCCAAGATCGAGACCTTCAGCTCTTGCGCGAGATTGTCCGCACGAAGCTCGATCTTGAAATGGCGTCGGACGACGCTATGGCGAAGATCGCCCTCAATCTCAAACCAGACCTGGTGACGTTAGTCCCAGAAAAACGGCAGGAGCTCACAACCGAGGGTGGGCTGGACGTTGCGGGACAACGTGATCGAATCCAAAGCATCATCTCTCTATTACACGACGGCGGCATTCCCGTCAGCGTGTTTGTCGAGCCGGATCTCAATCAAATCAAAGCTGCGCACAAAATTTCGGCCGATTTTGTGGAGCTCCATACCGGCCGCTATGCGAATGCTACACGCTCCAAAGAAGCCGATGCTGAATTCGAAGCCATCACCCAAGCTGCGAAGCTGGCCTACAAACTGGGCATTGGGGTCAACGCTGGGCATGGCTTGAATTACCGCAACGTGAAGCGCCTGACACACATTCCTGAAATCGTCGAATACAATATTGGGCACAGTATCATTGCGAGAGCCGTCCTCGTCGGCCTCGAACAGGCCGTGAAAGAAATGAAGGCCTTACTCACGTAACCCGGATGCCATCGGCCCGCTGGCGTCTGCTAAATCAACATGCGCGCGGCGACCATGTCATGACGCCTTCTGCATTCCATCATAACCGGATTCTCCGAGTGGACGCGCGTTACCTCCTCCCTCATCCTCACCGCACGACCCTCGGCATTGGCTCGCCATGACAAAGATCATTACCGGTGCACAGATGCAGGAGCTCGACCGTCGAACGATCGCCGAGGCTTGCATTCCGGGAACGACACTGATGGAACGAGCCGGCTCAGGTGTGGTGTCCTGTATCGAACAGACACTTGGATCTACACGTGGGAAGGCCGTCACCATTCTTTGTGGGAAAGGGAACAATGGTGGTGATGGATTTGTCGTGGCTCGGCTGCTCCATCACCGCCGGGCGAAAGTCCGGGTCCTCGCCATGGCACCTGCCTCTGAGCTGAGCCGCGATGCAGCCACCATGTATCGGCAATTCGTTCGCAGGGCAGGCAAGTCAGCCGTGCGTCCGTTTACTTCGAAAAGCCAAGCCCAATCGCTCTTGCGCGACAGTGACATCCTCATCGATGCTCTGCTCGGAACGGGCCTTTCTTCAGAAGTCACGGGACGCTATGGCGAGGCCATCGACAGCATCAACGAAGCAGGCCGTCCTGTGGTAGCCGTCGATCTGCCGTCAGGCCTTCATGCCGATACCGGAGCCATGCTCGGACGAGCCGTACGGGCCTCGCTCACCGTGACATTCGGACTCCCGAAGTTGGGGTTGTACCAGAACCATGGGATTGATCTCGCCGGACTGGTGACCATCATCGATATCGGCATTCCTCAAACGTGCATCGATGCCGTCCAGAGCCGGACAACTTTGATAACGAATGCCTTCGTGCAGGCTTCCTTACCGGCACGGCGACTGTCGAGTCACAAAGGCACGTTTGGCCATGCGGGGATCATTGCGGGCTCCGTCGGTAAGACCGGTGCTGCGGCCATGACCGCGAAAGCGGCTCTTCGCGTCGGCGCAGGCCTGGTCACTGTCGCTGTCCCCTCCAGCGTCAACGACGTGTTGGAAGCGAAACTGTTGGAAGCGATGACCGTCCCGATGCCGGAAACGAAAGCGCGGACCTTTTCTCGAACGGCTTTCGATCGGCTCGCAGCATTCATAGCCGCCAGAACTGCCATCGCGATCGGCCCTGGGCTGTCGACAAACCCAGAAACGGTCGAACTGGTCCAAGCCTTGACCAAACAACTCGATCGACCCGCCGTCATTGACGCCGATGCGCTGAACGCGCTGGCTGGACGCGCCTCGCTTCTGACGGCCTGCAAGACGCCTCCGATCATCACGCCTCATCCAGGCGAGATGGCTCGACTAGAAATTGATGCGACGCCTCAGAGCATCAACAGCGATCGGATCGGCACTGCCACCCGATTTGCACGGGAGCGTGGAGTGTTCGTCGTCTTGAAAGGGGCCAGGACCGTCGTGGCACGACCGGATGGAGCTGTGGCGATCTGTCCAACCGGCAATCCGGGAATGGCGACGGCAGGAACCGGCGATGTGTTGACCGGCATGATCGTGGGACTCTTGGCTCAAGGCCTGGCATCATGGGAAGCGGCCTGTGTGGCTACATACCTGCACGGAGCGGCGGGCGATCTGGCCGCGGCCACAAAGGGACAAGCAGGGTTGATCGCGGGAGACCTGATCGAGCAGATTCCTTATGCACTCAAGCTAGCCAGGCCTAGCCAATCCAGATTCGAATAAGGGATGATCAGGTGTCGAAGAGCAAGATTGCTTCATCCGCCGGTTCGCTGGCTCTTGTCCTCGCATCTCGCTCTGAAACAGAGTCTCTCGGACGTGCCATTGGCTCTGTGCTTACAGGAGGGGAAGTGCTCGCGTTAATCGGTGAATTGGGTGCAGGCAAGACTGTCCTGGTCCGGGGGATAGCCGCCGGACTCGGAGCAGCGCCCGACTCCGTCAGCAGCCCAACCTTTGTGTTGATCCACGAATACCGGGGCCGGCTTCCGCTGATCCACGTCGATCTCTATCGGCTGCACACCAACGCAGATAGCGAATCGATCGGGCTGCAGGACTATTTCACCGACCACTCGATCACCGCCATTGAGTGGGCCGACCGGTTTCCCACCCTGCTCCCGGAGGACCGCTTGGAGGTGCGATTGGCACACCGAAGCCCGGCCACGCGGAAGGCGCAGCTGGTAGCACTGGGACCGCACTCCCTCGCACTGTTGACTCGAATTAAACAGGCTCACCTCACAACTCAACAATCAACCTCATCGCATCAGGTGAAAGCCGGCAGCCGAAGAAAGGCTCGGCAGCGATGACCCGATTGATTCTTGTCGGCATTCTTTTGCTCCTCTCACTGGCCTTCTTTCTGCAAAACCAGGAGCAAGAAGTCACGCTCCGGTATTTTTTTGGATTGCTCGAGGCTTCGACGCCCATTTATAAACCCATCATGGCAGGCTTCGTCGTTGGACTGCTGGTCGCTGCCATTCTGCTGTTTCCCCCGTGGGTGCGCGGCCGCATTGAGCTGCGGCGAAAAACGAAAGCGCTGCAAGAAGCCGAGGTGGATCTTGAGCGGCTTCGTCAGTCGATCGAGAAGATTTCCGGCCGAACTCCCGCCACCACACCACTGGAACCGGCAAGGGACCTCGCCGATGAGTGACATGGACATCAGCCCTCTCATGCGCCAGTATCGAGACATCAAGCGGGGCTATCCGCAGGCAGTCCTGTTCTTTCGCGTCGGGGATTTTTATGAGATGTTTTACGAAGACGCGCAGGAAGCCTCTCGGCTCCTCTCCATCGCGCTCACGTCCCGCGACAAGCATAGCCCCGAACCGGTTCCACTCTGCGGAGTCCCCTATCACGCAGCAACCGGCTACATCGCAAAGTTGCTCAAGGCAGGGCGGACCGTGGCCCTCTGTGAACAGGTCGAAGATCCCAAGCTCGCCAGGGGCCTGGTGCGCCGTGAAGTCGTCAGGCTCTATACGCCCGGCACACTCATCGACACAGAATTTCTCTCGCCGGTTGAATCAAACTATCTCGCCGCCCTTTCTATCCGATCAGCATCAGGGCCGTCATCGCTGATTGGACTTGCAACGCTCGAGGTCTCAACCGGCGAGTTTTGGATTGAGGAATTCCAAGGTCCGGAAGCCGTAGCGCAAGTGTTGGACGAGCTCACCAGGCTGGAACCTCGAGAGGTACTGTTCGCAGCCGGACTTGATCGTCAAGCCGCAGCCTGGCTTGACCAGATCAAAGGCGCACGCTTGTGCGAACGACCGACGGCCTCGTTCGACCAACAACAGGCCGCACGCGCGCTGCAGGACCAATTGCATGTGCAAACGCTTGAGGCCTTCGGGTGTCATAGCCTGACCTCGGCCATTGGAGCAGCCGGCGCGGTTTTGCACTACGTCCGAGAAACCCAGCCGACGGTCCCGCTCAACCACATCCGACGGCTCAATGTTCGTTGGAACAACGAGGCCATGCACCTGGACAGCGTGACCATTCGCAACCTGGAACTCCTCAAGCCAATGGCCTTTGGCGACAACATGCAGGAATTGCGATCCACCACGCTCTTGGCCGTACTGGATCGAACCGTCACGGCCATAGGCGGCCGACTGCTGCGGCAGTGGCTGGTCAGACCACTGATTCAGTGCAGCCAAATCCAAGCGCGGCTGGACGCGGTGGGAGAACTGAAGGACCGGATGCAGGAGCGCGTGGCCTTACGCACCGCCTTGCGGGAGGTTCAGGATATCGCACGGCTCGGCAGCCGTATCCAATTGGGCGTTGCCGGTCCACGTGAGCTCCTCGCCCTGAAGCAGTCCCTCTCCACCTTGCCTGAGATTCTCACCCAGCTTGCGCCGCTCGAGAGCGCGTTACTCGTCGATGCCCGCGCTTCGTGGGATGACGGGCGCGATCTCTACGATCTGATCGAGCAAGCCATCCAACCCGATGCCCCGCTCTCCGTTCGCGACGGGAATATTATCAGAGAAGGCTACGACGCCGGCATCGACGAACTGCGCAAAGCCAGCAAGGAAGGGAAAAGCTGGATTGCGGGACTCGAGAGCAAGGAGCGCGCACGCGCCGGTATCGAATCCCTTAAAATACGGTACAACCAAGTGTTCGGCTACTACATCGAGATCACCAAAGTTAATCTCGCCCGCGTGCCATCCGACTACATCCGCAAACAAACTCTCGTCAATGCTGAGCGATTCATGACGCTCGAATTGAAAACACTCGAAGAGCGGGTTACGGGCGCCGAAGTCAAGCTGCTCGCCCTCGAACAGGACATCTTTACCCAGCTCCGCGGTCTCCTGGCCAAAGAGGCCCATCGACTAAACGCCATGGCGAACACCCTCTCGCTCATCGACGTCTTAGCCGCCCTCGCCGAGACCGCAGCACTGAACCAGTATGCAAGACCAACGGTTGATGAGAGCGGAACCATTATCATCCGCGATGGTCGCCATCCCGTGATCGAACGGCTCTGTAACGACACGTCTTTTGTACCCAATGATACGGTCTTGGATCTCGAAACCAACCGACTGCTGATCCTCACCGGACCCAACATGGCAGGCAAGAGCACCTATTTACGACAAGTGGCGTTGATCGTCCTCATGGCACAAATCGGAAGTTTTGTCCCCGCGTCGGAAGCACATATCGGGCTGGTGGATCGCATCTTTACCCGCGTGGGAGCGTCGGACAATCTGGCCAGTGGCCAGAGTACCTTCATGGTAGAGATGGTGGAGACCGCGAACATCCTTAATAGCGCCACTCAACGCAGCCTGATTCTATTGGATGAGATCGGGCGCGGCACCAGCACATATGACGGACTCAGCATCGCCTGGGCGGTGGCGGAACATATTCACGACCGCACGCTTCTGGGTGCGCGCACTTTATTTGCCACGCACTACCATGAGATGACGCAGCTCGAACAGCAGCGGGAAGGAATCAGAAACTATCGGGTCGCGGTTCAGGAGCGCGACGACGAGGTCGTGTTTCTCAGAAAAATCGTGGCGGGGGGAGCAGACCGAAGCTATGGGATTCACGTCGCCAAACTCGCGGGGCTTCCAGCCGGCGTGATCAATCGGGCGCAGGTGGTACTAGCACAGCTTGAAGAACCGGAGTCCACGCTCACGGAGCCGATTCAAGAACAACCCCAACGGACAGCACAGCCCCTTCCCCAACCCCATCCCATCATCGAAGAAGTGAAACAGATCGACTTGTTCTCAATGACCCCGCTGGATGCGCTTAATCGTCTGGCCGAACTGCAACGCTTGGTTAAACCGATTGATGAACGATCTCAACACAAATAGAAAGAAAAGGCGGTCGCCCTGTAAAGAGCGACCGCCCCTCGAGCAAAGACTCGAGCAAAGAAAGGTAGCTAAGGTCAGTGAGCTAGGTTGTACTGTGCGGTCCAGGGGATCAATCCGCCTACAGTCTTTCCGCCTGGAATCATCACATCGTACTGCATGGCCACAGCGCCCCCATCTGGAGACTTCGGTGAGGTATTCAGACCCTGCTTGGCCCCCGCACAGGCTGAATCAAATTCGTTCTTCCCCGCACATTCCTTGAGACGAAGCGAAGAAATGCTCAGCGGTTTGCCCATGGAACCAGAAACCTCGGGAAGCTTTTTGACTGAGGAAATCACCCGATGATTCTGCTCGGTCTCCGTGGCAACAAATTCGATCAGGTCGGTCGTGCTGCCAGGCGGCACGTCCTTCGCTGCCGCCGGTCCTGCATGAGGACGGCCCATCTTCTTGAGCTCTTCCCAGGCGCCCTTCTCGGCGTAGAACTTTAAATTCTTGCCAGGATGAACTTTCTGCCAGAACAACCCGCTCTCTGCGGGGCCGCCGAAGACGGAAACGTTGATCCAGACCGCTTCATCGTACGGATCGAGCACGATCACCCGGCCTTGGATCGTGGTCGGCTTGCTCATATCGCCCCACTCAAACCGCTCTTGGAATGCCTCGATGGCCAATGCGGTGGAAGCCATGCCGCCTACCAGCGCAACAGTGTAGTGGCTGCATGGTACCAGCCGGAATAGGCGGCATTCTTTTCGCTACCACCCACAAAACCCCATGAACAGCAGCTGAATAAGGGATCCGGTGGCTTCACATCCAGCATCGTGGATGATCTGCCGGCAGGCGTGCCCGACGCCGGCTCACCGGAGTTCCAATATTGAATCCCGAACAGGAGTTCCCCTTCCGGGTTATCCGCCCACTGTGACCAGACGCGACCTTGCAGCGTCTTAGTAGCTTCCGCCTTGAACGGCTTACCACCGACAATCGCATCGGCGGGACCTGCGGCCCCCGGGGCATCGGCAGCTACGGCAAATTCGGCTGCCAGCAAGCTGAAAACCGAGAATAGTGCAAGGGCGGCGAAAACAACAACCCTCTTCATACCTAGTCCCTCCTTTTCAAGATGAAACTCACACTACTACGTATTACGGACGTTCGTTCGTAAAGAGATGAATACATAGAAATCATGTCAGAGGTCACGCCGGTTTCAGTGAAAATGCGTGCTTTTCTTCTTTCGATTTGTCCTTCAAGCTCTACCTCGTCTGGATGTACGGCTCAAAGACCATCGAAGGGATGCCCAAACGGTACTGAAATGGCGCTTTGAAGTCAAGGAAATGTTGCGCGAACTACCTAGTCCATAATTCACAGCTATTCAATTGTTCAATCAATGAGTTGCAAATATTTAAAGAGTGCGAGTCAGATGATCAATGCGAGCCTCTATTAAAAGATTCTCATCTCAATGCTGAAACCTGACGGGACGAGAGGGGTCCCAATCCGGTAATCGCCATCGTTCTCGGAGCGAACAATTCTTGCGCAACCCGAGATACCTGCTGCTCGGTGACGGCGTCGATCTCCGACAACATTTCTTCCAGGCTCGTATGCGCTCCTGCAATCAACTCATCCTTCGCGAGTTTATTCATACGACTATGGGAGCTTTCTAAGCTCAGCATGAGGCTGCCCTTCATCTGATCTTTCGTGCGCTTGAGCTCCGACCGTTCAATGCCATGAGCTGCCATTTTCCGAATTTCGCGACGAATCAAATCTAGAACACGCTCAACCTCGCGCACTCGGGTACCTGCGTAAATCGTAATGGTACCTCCATC
>JACPZN010000045.1 GCA_016195505.1 Nitrospirota bacterium
AAGAATGAACAGACTCATCAAGAAAGCCAATGTCCTGATCGAGGCCCTTCCCTACATTCGGACGTTTCGCGGGAAGACCGTGGTGGTGAAGTACGGTGGGCATGCCATGACGGATGCCTCGCTGAAGGAGCGTTTTGCACAGGACGTGGTGTTGCTGAAGTACGTCGGGATCAATCCGGTCATCGTTCATGGCGGGGGACCCCAGATCGACAAGATGCTGGATCGGCTCGGGATCGAAGCGAAGTTCCGGCATGGCGTACGGGTGACCGACGAGGCCACGATGGAAATCGTGGAGATGGTACTGGCAGGGAAAATCAATATGGAGATCACCGATCTTATCAACCGGCACGGAGGCAGCGCAGTCGGCCTGAGTGGAAAAGACGGAGGACTGATTCTGAGCAAGCCATTAACCGCGAAAGCCTGGGCTGAAAGCTTGGAGCGGGAACTTGATGGCGAAGATGGGGACGGGGATTTCGGTCTGGTCGGCGATATCGAAAAGGTCGATCCGAGTCTTCTGTATAAACTCCAGGGCGATCACTACATTCCTATCATTGCTCCGATCGGAACGGATCGCGAGGGGAATACCTACAATATCAACGCCGATCTGGTGGCGGGCGCCGTGGCCGGAGCCTTGCGAGCGGAAAAACTTGTCATGATGACGGACATCAAGGGCATTCGCGATGCCAAGGGGCGCCATCTCTCGACAGTATCGCGAAAAGATGTTCAACGCATGGTGAAGAAAGGGACGATCACGGAAGGCATGCTGCCGAAAGTCCACGCCTGCCTCGATGCCTTGGCCGGAGGGGTTGGAAAATCCCACATCATTGATGGGCGAGTACCCCACGCCATCTTGCTTGAAATCTTCACGCACAAGGGCATCGGGACCGAGATCACGTCCTAACGATCCGCGCCCGGAGAACCATTGAGTGTCGGCCCACACCGATCGCTTCGTCCCACATCTCGAACGTATCATCGGAGAACGGCACCCAGATTCCTCTCCCGATACTCTACGACGCACGGCTGCCTATCTGACAAACCAGTTCACGAGCCTTGGTCTCACGACGTCGTCGCATGAGTTCTCGGCTTGGGGCAGGACCTACGAGAATGTGATCGGGACGAGCCCTAACGTGTCTGAGTCCGAGCACCCGCTTATCCTCGCGGCGCACTACGATACGGTCATCGGCTCGCCTGGGGCGGACGATAACGCGAGTGCGCTGGCGGTTCTTCTGGATATTGCACATCAAGTCGTACGCATGCGTTTCCAGCGACCGGTCCGATTCATCGGCTTTTGCCTTGAAGAAGAGAATCTGTTGGGAAGTCGCGCCTATGCCGCCCATCTGGCTTCTATGCAGCAATCAATCCTTGGCGCGATCGTGTTGGAATGTGTGGGGTATGCGCGCGATGAGGAAGGGTCTCAAAAGATTCCGCCCGGTATCCCGGTGACCGTTCCAACGGTTGGGAACTTTCTGGCTCTGATCGGCAACCAGGGCTCACAGGCTCTGACGATGGCGGTGGAGCAAGCGATGAAGCCTCATGTGCCAGTTGTTCCGTTGGTTGTCCCTGGCAATGGCGAATTATTACCGGATACCAGACGGAGTGACCACACGTCATTCTGGGAGCAAGGGTTTCCAGCGGTGATGCTGACCGACACGGCAAATTTTCGCAATCCCCATTACCACCAGCCGACGGATACGATCGAGACATTGAACCTGGACTTTATGGCTTCTGTTGCCGATGCAGTGATGGCGGCGGTGATGACCTTCGCTGAAACTGCGGAAGGCTCCTGATGGCAACAAGAGTCGGTCGGGCTACAATGGCGCTCATTGCGAAGATCTTTGCTCGGCTCGATTACAAGACGCTGGGGCGGGTCTATTGTTGGGAGGGCGGCAACGAGTTCTGGCATGCGAGGAGGAAACCATGCCAGCGACTCGGGATCAGAGTAGCTGAGGCCTTGTTGGAGAAATTGCCACGTGGCGGGCGAAGTCTCTACATCGGCGCCGGGGTGGCTGAACTCCCAACCTTACTTGCTGAGGCATGTGAGCGGCAGCGGCAG
The DNA here is from genome assembly GCA_016195505.1 of Nitrospirota bacterium. Lineage (GTDB taxonomy): Bacteria > Nitrospirota > Nitrospiria > Nitrospirales > Nitrospiraceae > Nitrospira_D. The sequence goes on from JACPZN010000045.1 coordinate 2,054, forward strand.
GTGGAACCCTATAATCTCCGGCGAGCAGAAGTAGCGGCTCTCAACCGTGCCTGTCGCACTCTCCCGGTCAGATTTCGCGCCCGTGATGCAGCATCCGCTCCCGGTCGATTCGATCATCTGTGGATCGTGAGCGTACTGAACGATCCGGAGCGGTTGCCGCACCTGGCGCCGCTGTCCTATGGACGGGCCAACCCGGTGACGTTCGATCCAGTGCGGTTTCAGAAAGAGCGGCGGATCGTCCAAGGCATCGTGAATCGTTGTATGCCCAAGCTCAGTCTTCCAGGATTGGTGACGACGTCGACCGAGGAAGTGGTCTGGATTGCGGAGTGGTGTCACCGCCACAGAGTTCCATATCGAGTGGAACGGCGCCAGTACCCGACGGCGCTCGTCGGAGATCCCATCTGCTTCATCAAGATCGGCAAAGGACAAGAAGTCGGAGCATCGATCAGATCCGAAAACCTGTCTTCTCCTTGAGAGGATCGCCCATGTACTGGCGGGCGTATCGCACGTAGTTGTCGGCCGATTCTTTGATCCAGGCTAATTCTTTCTCATTCACATTCCGTCGGACTCGGGCGGGTGAGCCAAGGATGATGCTCTTCGGCGGGACGATGGTTCCCTCCACAACCAGGGCTCCGGCCCCCACCACCGAATCCTCACCGATCACCGCTCCGTCCATAATGATGGCGCCCATGCCCACCAGCACACGATTTTTGATGGTGCAGCCGTGGAGGATCACGCTGTGGCCGATCGTCACCTCATGACCGATGATGAGAGGGTGTGTGTCGTGGGTAACATGCAACATGCAGAGGTCTTGGACGTTGGTCTGATCTCCGATCCGGATGTAATGCACATCGCCGCGGATGACGGCGTTGAACCACACGCTGCAGTCTTTCCCCATGACGACATCGCCAATCACCACCGCGGTGTCTTCAATAAAGCAGGACTGAGGAACAGTCGGCTTGATCCCCTGAAACGTACGAATCATGGACGAACTGTAGGGGAATCGGCCCATGTCCCGCAAGGGTCTAATTGACAGGCTTTTTGACCGTCCCGTAGACTGACACCCTTATGAATCAGCCACTGATCAAACTTGCTCGGCCCCGGCGCGCGAAATCCTCGCCCGTGAGCGACAGAACAACCACGATCGGCTTCGTGAATTTGGGTTGCTCCAAGAACCAGGTCGATTCTGAAGTCATGCTCGGCACTCTCGTCCAAGACGGATTCCGGCTGACCGGCGATCCGAATAAGGCAGAGGTGGTAATCATCAATACCTGTGGGTTTATCGAAGAAGCCAAGCAGGAATCGATCAACACGATTCTGGAGCATGGCAAGCTCAAAAAGAAGGGCGCTTGTCGCGTCCTCATTGCCGCTGGCTGTTTGGCTCAACGGTATCAAGGGGATTTGCTCGAGGAATTGCCGGAACTGGACGGTGT
>JACPZN010000153.1 GCA_016195505.1 Nitrospirota bacterium
GATCGACCAGACGAATCGTCTCTTCAGCCGTCGCACCGGTCTTCAGAACAGGCTGGCACATGGTCCAAAGAATGGAGACTTCCTCCTTCAAGGCATTGGGGACCGCAGAGCCATCAGATTCGCCCGACGAGAGCCGCAACAGACAATCGATGATCAATTCCTTCACGGTCAAACCGTGAGCCCGATCCCGCGGGGTGATAGTTTCAGCGGCCACTCGTGCTAAGTCGCGCCGAAGGCCCGGGTACTCGGTCTGAAGCAGGAATTCGATGCGTGCATCCTCCAGCACGATCCAGAGGTCCTGCACGAGTCGCGGGTGCGGATAGAGCTGAAACAGCGCCGCAAGCGTATCCGGCATCGCCGGCTTCGATCGACCATACCGCTGTTGCACTACCTCGACCAGATCAGCAAGAGACTCAAGCCCGAGCTTATAGGTTCCAAATTCCAAGTGACCTGCTTCATGCGCCGCCATCACCAAATATAATCGCTCGTTCTCCTCGGCCGTGGGGTAACGACGAAGCATCGCCGGCAACGAAATCGTACGTCCATCGGCACTCGCCGTTGCACGGAGCATCGAAGTCGCCGGTGAGTCAGGAAGGGCCGCAATGGTGACATCTGTCCCACAGAGCCCCTGCATAAAGAGTTTTACCTTGCGAGCCACCTGCCGAAGCGGTACGCCGCTCAACGCTTGTTCAACGGACGCCAGCGCCTTCTGCGATTCCACCGCGAAATAGGCCCGCGCGCCTTCAGGACTGTAGGCCAAGACTTCCATCCCAGCCTTCCACCAATCCTCAAACCGCGAGACTGCTTGAGGGACGCCGCCGATCAGTCTAACTATTTCTGGACTGCGTCGGAGATAGGACAGCGTCGCCTCCGCATCTTTCTCGGCAAGCAACAGGCCATACTGTAAAACTTTCACTTGCCACTCCATCGAAGGCAACGCGCGCAATAATCGAGGCGATTCCGCAAGCCAAACGACACCAGACTCGGGCGAGTCCTCGGCCAGCAATGTCCCCAAGGACAGGACCTTCGAGCGAACAGCTGGATGGTCGATATCTCCAAGAATCGCCGGGCTCGTCCGGAGGAATTCCATCGTCGCTATGTAGTCGGGCTTCCCCAGACTATTCGGCGCGATCAACTTCATCCCAAACGACCACCAGCAGCGAATTTCATCAACCGGAAGCACGGGAAAAAGAGCTGGGATCTGACGAATGTACTCCAGACCCACCACCACATCAACGCGCGTTAGTTTGACGCCGATATCGAGCCAGGGCCGCAATTGGTCTAAAGGAACAATGGAAAGAATCTGGGGAGCGGTCCGCATATATTCCAACGTCACGTTGGCATCTTTATCTGCCATCTCGATCCCCACGGCTAACACTGCGGCTTGAGCATCGGGCAGATCAATCACCCCAAGAATGAGTGGGCTTTCTTTGAAATACTTGAGTGCGGTCGCACCTGACGATTCCGCCAGAGCCACCCCTAGATCAAGCCAGGGTATGACCTGCAGGAGCCCAGCACGTCGATCCAGCTCACGAAGCGCTTCAATGGCTGCGCGCGCCGCTTTCGCAGACACTTCTTCCAGTTCGTGCAGCAATGTCAGCACTGCCGCAACCAGATCCGTCTTGTCCGCCGCCCCAGCCAATCGAGTGACGAGCATCTCTGCGGTCGCAGCGCCCAACTCCCCAGCCAGCCGTTTAATCAAAGCCTTCCGTGTCGAAAAATTAGTCATGACTCCTCACCAAAATCAGCCGAAGGTGTGGATTGTAAAGGAGCGAATTCCCCTTGTAAACTATGCGCTAATTCGCGGGTGCGAGGCGAGAGGCAAGGGGCTAGGGAGCGAACCTCATTATTCATTTGCTCTGGCCCCCAGCCTCTAGCCAAAGGACTGAAATGAGCGAGCCAAAAAAAGAGAGTCTGGATAAGATGTGGAAGTTCGTGAAGGGCTTCGCCGAGAAGAGCGGGACCACCATGCATCCCAATTCAGCCGTAACCGAAGCCGTCGTAAACGGCCTGGCTATGCATGTGGATGAACTCGGCAAGCCGCTCTGTCCCTGCAATTTTTATAAGGACAAGCAGGCCGAAGCCAGGCTACGCCGTTGGATTTGCGCCTGCGACGAAATGCAGATTTACAAATACTGCCACTGTCTGCTATTTGTTCGCGAAGACGGGATGCCGATTACCGAATACCTACCCGAGGGCCACGAAGGTCGCGAAGTCTACGGGGTCATTACCGATCCGACACCAGGTAAGGGCCGCGCGCTCAAACACAAAGCAGCCCTGTTGCTAACCACACCAGACAAGCCCTCATCAGCACCGACTTCTTAACCGCCATGCGGAGGCAGAACCGACTTTGGGGCTGGTTCGCATTCTGCTTCCTGATCGGAAGCTTGTGTTCCCCACAAGGACAGGCCCTCGAGCCAGGCCCATCGAATCCGCCGACCCTAAACGAAAAAGAACTACTCGCCTACAAGTCAAAGGGCCGCGGGACACTAACCGGGCAGGTGTTTCTCGGTTCTCCGTCCGGGAAAGCAATCACTCAGGCGGGCGTGCCGGTGCATCTGATTCCGGTGACCCACTATACACGCTACTGGTTTGACCGCAACGTGCGAACAACCTCTTGCTTCTCGAAAGGCGAAGCGGCGTCCACTGAGAACTCCGCGACCTCCCGTCCGTCGGCGGACTGCCTCCACGACGCACTGGCTCAACTTCTGGCAGAAAAACGGTTGCTTCCCTATCTTCGCACTACCAGGGCCAACCCTACCGGGCATTTCTGGTTCACAAAGATACCTGCCGGACGCTATTACGTCGTGAGTGTCATTGAGGGAGGTGTCGGCTCACACCAAGACGAGCGAGCGGCTGGATTAGCCTGGTCAACCATCGACCTGGAAGCAGGCGAGAAAGCGACCAACCTTGTCGTCACCGACTGCAGAAGCCGTCTGTGTTGACTCGGCGTGCCGACTCCGCTCGACAAGAGTTCCCGCCCGTGAAACGCGAGGAAGGTATGAAACTGACCACCCGAGTATGAGAGCTTCACAACTCGTTCATGGTTAGTTCCTGATTCGTTCATGCTTGACTTTGAAGATTTCCGTCCCCAGGAATCCGACAATCTCACGCCTGATCACAGCGGAGTGACCAGTTAGCCGAGAGATGTCATAATACTGCTGGAAAATGGATTCGTTCAGTCGATGCCGGATCCTGACCCTTGAAAGTCGCTCAGACATGAGGAAGAAGGAAGGCTATGCGGATTCTACTCGTTGAAGACGATTTGAATCTTGCTCAGTTCATCCGTAAAGGGCTGAAAGAAGAGCAATATGCGGTGGACTTCGCAGCCGACGGCGAAGAAGGGTTGGCGTTGGCCTTGAGCAATCCCTACGATCTATTGATCCTCGATATAATGCTGCCCAAGCTTGATGGCCTGACACTCTGCCGCCGCGTTCGAGCCAAGGGAAACATGACGCCGGTGCTGCTATTGACCGCGCGTAACACGGTAGAGACCAAGGTGTCCGGCTTCGATACCGGCGCGGACCAGTTTCTACCGAAGCCCTTCGCCTTCGTAGAACTGCTGGCTCGAATCCGGGCCTTGCTCCGCCGAGGGGGCCCGCAGCAGCTGGTTCACCTGCAGGCGGCGGACCTGAAGCTGGATCCGGCTTCTCACCGCGTCTGGCGGGCAGGGCAAGAAATCTCACTGACCAATAAAGAGTATGCCCTGCTCGAGTTTCTCCTGCGAAACAAGAATCGGGTATTAACAAGAACGGCGATCATCGAACACGTGTGGGATATCAGCTATGACCCTATGACGAACATCGTGGACGCCCACATTCGAGCCTTGCGAGCCAAGATCGACCGGGATTTTTCACCCCCGTTGATCGCGACGGTGCGCGGCGCAGGGTATATGCTGGAGGAACCAGAACCCCCCGCATGAAATCCCTGCGAAGTTTAATCAGCTGGTCCACGCTCCTCTTGATGGCGGGGCTCCTCGTGTTGTCCGCCCTCGTGTATGTCACGAGCGAGGCCCTGTTGCACAGCTTTGTGGATGGGCGGCTGTTGGCGGAGGCGGAGGCGCTTGCCGAGCTGGTGGAGCGGCACCCCGACGTGATTGAGAACAGTGGCAGGGACACTGCACCCGCCGACGAGGTAGGCCGACGCAAGAAGGAACTACACGCACTGCCCGATGTCACCCACTCACTTCGCGTCTTCTCGCCGGACGGCCGGCTTCTTTGGAATAGTCCCAATGCGGCCGCGCAAGAGTCGATCCCCCCTCACGTGCTCCAGCGAGTCCGGCATGAGCATACCGTGTTTGAAACAGTTGAGTCGGCCACCGGTACGCCTGCTCGACATCTGTTCCTCTCCATCGAACAGGAGGGGCAGGTGCGGTACGTGCTTCAGGCAGAAACATCGCTACTTCATTACCGAGAGACACTGAATGGACTTGTGTTTCTGCTGGCCCTTGGATCCGGGGTCACCCTTTTTGTCGCCTGGGTCGGCAGTTTGTGGTTGGCTAAAAAAGTGCTGGCCCCGATCGAGGCCTTATGTACTGGCGCCGAAACGATGTCGGAAGCCGACCTTGGCAAACGATTAGCATTGGATTCACCCTATCAGGAATTCCGGCGACTCACCAAGGCGGTCAACTCCGTATTGGATCGGTTCCAACGGAGCAGTGAAATTCAGCGAAGCTTTTGCGACATCGCCGCCCACGAAATGAAAACCCCCCTGACCATACTGCAGGGAAACCTGGAGGTCGCGCTCCTGAAAGCACGGACCGCGGAGGAGTATCGCGATGCGCTCATCAACAATCTCGAGCAAGTGGGACGGCTCATCGCCCTGACGCGTTCCCTGTTGACACTCGCGAAATTCACGAGCGGCAAGCCACCCGTTGACCTCGTGCCCCTCGCGCTGGAACCCGTGATTCAAGATATCGTGGATGAACTGACCCTGCTGGCCGATGACCGCCGAATTACCTTAACGTTTGAATCCCAATCGGTTCCGCCCGTTCTCGGCGACGCACAGTGGCTCAAACAAGCGCTGATCAATCTTCTCGACAACGCGCTTCACTACACACCGTCCGGTGGAGCTGTCACAGTCCGCTTGCAGACGGTCGGGGAATGGGTGGCTGTGGTTATCGAGGACACAGGCCATGGAATTGAGCCGGAACATCTTCCTCATCTCTTTGAGCGATTCTACCGGACCGATTGGGCACGGGCGAAGGATGCTGGCGGGACCGGGCTCGGGCTGCCCATCGTAAAGGAAATCGCGGAGGCTCACGGAGGAACCATCTCGGTCACAAGCCAAATCCATAAAGGCTCCGTCTTTACCCTGCGTTTGCCGGTCCCAACGCACCAGACGATTCCTGCCTAGACTTCAAAACTTCGAATCACCATCGCTCATCCATCGTTTTATTATTACCCAGGGCACCAAGTCAGATCGCTAGGTGCGAACTCAGACCGCGGATGTCCTTGCCCAAGACCGTTCAGAATGATGAAGAATTCTTCATGATCTCTTCATGGATCGATCATGTGCCGGTGCTAGAGTACCATCGAAGGGTGCGGGATGATCCGCAGCGCGGGTAATGGAGGTGAGGAACATGAGTGAGGCCATGATGACATTTATCGTAGGCGTCGTTGCATTGAGTGCATTTTTTGGCGTGGTGTATAAAGCGTTTTATGCAGATCGTGACTAGGTGACGCACCTCGAGTGGTACCGAGACATTCGGCGAAGCGGGGAGAGGCAGTGTCTATACCCTGGACGAAATGTGTAGCATGTGCTTTCTCTTAATCGTGCTGCTTACCGCAGTCCCCGGAATCAGTCGAGTGACCGTAGTGAACATGTTTGCGACCTATGCGGCCTGCAGCCGGAACGGAATCGTGTTGGGTTTGAAATGGCGGAGGCCTAGCCGGGCGAGAATGATTTTCTTCTCGTCTGCGGGTTTCACGCGAATGGCCCAAAAGTGCCGATTCGTCTACTTCTCCGTCAGGGAGATAGAGTCATAGGAGAACGTCTGATAGGTACCATGACAAGGAAACGTGGCGGAGGCACCTCGTCCAACGAACCTGTGCCGTGGGATGGCGCTTCCTTTTTGTCCAATATTCACGCCGCGATAATCTCACATGCCTAATCCAGGGATTCGATCACAAAGACCTCCAACACCTCGTGACAACCAGTCCGATTGAACCGCCCCAAAAACACTCCCGTGCAGCGGCTTGTGCTCTGCGCGACAGATCGAGCTGTTCACCCTTCTCCGATCGATCTACGGCCAAACCATATTGATTTCTCGACCGTTCGCCCTAGCTATCACCCACCTACACAGGAAGCCACAGCTACTCATCCTCCGCAGCAGCCTGCTACGGAGGGTAGATAAAGCCGCGTGCTTCACTTTTTTCCTTCTTCCCGTAGATAGGGAACCGCTTCTAATTTTCTGTCCGGTCAAGAAGATCAAGCACTTGTCGATGTAGATGAGTGAAAAATTCATCAGAATTTACCCACAACCACACGCAACTAGTAAGTAGTTCCCTCCCTCTCCCTAACGGAATACCCCGGTATCGAAAATACCGGCACCCGGCTAAGTAAGGCATCATCCCATGTCTAGTCAAGCACGCACGCCTCTCTCTTCACCATGGAAAAAGAGGACGGGTAGCCTCTGAATAGCTCCGTTAACTGCGATCTCAGACCGCAGGTATCTGTGCCCAAAACAGCTGAGGATGATGAAGAATTTTTCACGATGCGTTCGCGATCAGTTCATCTGAGACTGTTACATTCGCGGCGTGAGTCATGGGACCCCGACTTGTATCACATGGATTCCGAGCAATCGAGGTCTTACCATGAATTTGGAAAAGCTCGATCAAAGAGGAGAGAAAAGAAAGGACGGGTATCGAACATGGCTAATATCATGATGTTGATGGTCTACTTTCCGCTCATCATCGTAGGACTTGGTCAGGCACTCATAGTGGGGACGAGTCCCAGGGGGCACGTCCTGCATGATGGAGCCAAGGCGAGAGCGCGGGGAACCATTCACGCGAAATTTGGCGAGAACAGAAGCACTCAATGCGATGTGGTCGACAAGAGGACGACCGCTCGCCTTCCTCAATTGTCGAGGCGCCCAGTCGCCAGTCTGCCCCGCGTTTGACAGGGCCCTGAAGAAACCGCGTGGTGAGCCAAGGTGAGTGGAGCGCTCGTTGTGAATTGATCAAGCGCGGGACACTCCTCAATTTTGCGGAACAACTGCGTCTGGACCCCTCTTCAGATTGCTGGCCGGTTGTCATGGCAGGCTTAAAGCACGCTCGGATGACAGCGTTCAGAACCCATCGCGGTGAATGAAGTCCTTCATGTCCGCCAAATGATTCAGCTCTGGACAAATCATTACTCAGGCGAAGAAACCTCCTTCAGGACTCCGCATCCCACCTCTTGCACACTTCTGCTGATTCAGATCGTTAGACCTCACTCCATGCAGTGGTTCTTCGTCTCCAGGTGATTCGGACCTGGTGAAGAATTCTTCACGATCCGTTCGCGATCGGTACATCTGAGGCAGTTATATTCACGGTGCGAGCCACGGAATCCTGAATTTCATCGTAGGGATTTCGAGCAGCCGGGACTCAATACCGGCCTGGAACTAGCCGCGATGGAGGATGAGAGAAGGAAGGAGGGTATCAATCATGGGTATCACCGGAATTTTGGCAATCTCCTTTCCGCTAATCATTGTGGGGATGGTATTGGTGGTCACGTGGATCATGAGCCCAGCAGAATCGCATCGTAACGGATAAGGCCAATATCAGAGTGAGCGAGTTCATTCACATGAAGTTTGACGAGGACAGAGAAAGCCGATGGTGCGCGGCTGAGAAGAGAACGGAACCTCTCACCTTCGTCGACGGCTGCAGATTGGTTAATACTCTGAGGCTGCGCACATCGTGCCAAAACCAGCAACCGGGAGGCTGAATCATGGAACAGAGGGTGGAGTCAGGCGAAGCATTGCGAGATGGATCGGGGGCACAAGGGGGAACTGGACAAACCACTCAGCTCCTTTCCGCAAGCGAGCAGTTCTACACGCGAGCCTGTGCTCGCTGCGGAGGCCTACTTGTGAACGAGTGGTACTACGACTTTGATAACACTGGCGAATACGGCGTCAAAGTCCTGCGTTGTGTGCAATGCGGGCACCGCATAGATCCCGTAATCCTGCTGAACCAATGTCGATCGGCGGACGAAAGCAGGCGCCTGCGGAGGGCGCGGCATAAGCACTCTCTCAGAACAGTCACGTTGGGTGAAGTCGCTTGATGCACAACAACGAACATAAAACGAATAGGCAGGGGATGTCGTTAAGGGAGGGTGGAATGAAGGATAGAGACAAAAGAGGGAGCGTGTGGTCGATTGTGCTGGCAGGCGGCGACGGAGTGCGGACTAGGGAGTTCATCCGGCGTTGGCTCGGCTATGAGAAACCGAAGCAATACTGCGCCTTCGTTGGCTCTCGCTCAATGTTCCAGCACACGATCGACCGCGCGGCCAGACTGACCCCTTGGGAACGAGTGGTCGTAGTGGCGGCCCGGCATCATCAACATGAGGTCTGGCTCCAGCTCGATGGAAGGCCGGTGGGCATGGTGCTGTTGCAGCCAAAGAACATGGACACGGCCGCAGGCGTTTTTCTCCCC
>JACPZN010000154.1 GCA_016195505.1 Nitrospirota bacterium
GGGGACGTGGTCGAACGAGGGCCATGCTTGTCCGTCTCCCTTCGGATGACCCCCAGCTTTGACCCGTTAAGTAAGCGGGTTGTGGGTCAATACCGAGGAATTTCTAGTGCGCGGGTGGTGCGTGGAGACGGGTGTGGAGGATCCATTCTGCCGCGTCCTGCACACCCAAGGCATTGAACTCCTGAGGGTGCGCCTCGTCGGAGCGAACTTCTAAGCTGAGGGTCGCTGGTTCGATTCCAGCCGGGCGCACCAAACCTCGCTTCGCGCGTTCCGGCGGCTCATCCGGCGAAGCCGCTCTTCTTTGGGCCACCGGATAAACACCACCAGTTATTCGGGGATTGAGGGTTCGTGTGAACCGCCGGCTCACCAGACGTAGCCTCTCTTCATTGTCGCCGGCGGATAGATAATCTATATCATTCCCTAATGAGTCTCCGCGGACGAGGGAAGCCACCGGTAGACATTCAAGAGTCGCGTCCCCTATAGTTCTACCCTCGCATCAGTCTTCCAAGGGCTCGCTTTAGCATGCGTTGGATTGTTCGCCCCCGCCTCCTAGCCGGCATTCTACTAGGACTGGTTACTCTCTATGCACTCGCCGGGTTTCTTCTGCTTCCATACCTCATTAAAGCCTACGGGATCCCTGCTGCAGCGGACCGTCTCCAGCACCCTATCGTGGTGCGTGAGGTAGCGCTCAATCCGTTCACCCTCTCCTTGCGACTGAATGGCCTGGAGGTGCAAGAGACCGACCAGACGCCGATCGTTGGATTCGAGGAATTCTTCGTTAACCTCCGCGCATCAACACTCTTTTTTCAGACCCTGGGATTCGATGAGATCCGTCTGATCATGCCCTTCCTGGCGGCCAAGGTGAATCGAGAGGGAAAGCTCAATCTGCTTTCCTTGGTCCCACCATCAACTGAAGCGGCGGCGCCGCCGCCCGCCGAAACGACGGCAAGCGAGCCCAAGAAGATGATGCCGGTGGAAATCGAGCTGCTGGAGATCAACCAGGGTATCCTGGAATATAGGGACCAGTCCAAGCCGAAGCCCATCTCGATAGACATTGTGCCTATTCAAATCTTGCTGCGGAACTTCAGCACGGTCCAAGGCAGTGAAAATGCCTATGCCTTCACGGCCGAGGTCGGGAAGGGCGAAGCGCTGGCATGGGAGGGCACCATCTCTCTGGAGCCGGTGGAGTCTGACGGCAAGGTGAGGTTATCCGGTGTGAAGGTCCGGACGCTGTATCAGGCGGTTCAAGACCTGTTTCAATTCGATGTTCAGCAGGGGGAACTTGGGCTGTCCGGGCTGTATCACTTCGATCTGCGCGGGCACGTTCCTCGCGCGACGGTGAAGAACGGAAAGGTGTCCGTTCGGAACCTGGCGATTGGAGAACGGGGCGGGACGGAGCCCGTTGTGGGCATTTCTGTCTTCGACATTGAGGGCTTCCAGCTTGATTTGGAAAAGCAGGTGGTGGCGATTGCGAAGGTGCATTCCGCCGATGCGCGTTTCGACGCCTGGATGGATCCGGATGGAGTCCTGAATTATCAACCGCTCTTTACTCCTGTCGAGAAAAGCGGGGCGCCACCGGAGAAGCCGTCGTCTCCGAGTGCCAAGCAGGAGAAAGCGCCAAAGCCATGGTCTATTACCGTCGGGGAAATCGGGCTTCGGAATTATCGAGCTACGTTCGAAGACCGTACGCTCACAAGACCCAGCCGTGTGGATGTGGACTCATTGGATTTCACGACGAAGGACGTACAGTTCCCGTTCAAAAGACCTCTACCGATCGATCTGTCAATGAAATTGAACGAGACAGGTTCTGTGCGCCTGCAGGGACAGGTTGCTATCGAGCCAATGACGGCCGATTTGGACCTGACCCTCAAACAGATCGCCATCCGGCCGTTTCAACCCTACCTCGATCGGTTCCTCGATGCCGACGTGCGGGACGGGGCAATTAATCTGAAAGGAACAGCTCACTATGCCAAGGATCATCCGAAAGGGCCCATGCTCCGGTTTCAGGGTGGAGCCGACAGCAGTCAAAATTGCCGAAGTGCTGTGGCAGGAACCAGCCGTGCAGCTGGTGGTCGAAGCCGATGGCGGGATGAACCTCGCGCATCTCTTGGCGCCTCCTGCATCGGGCGAAATGACGGCAGCCCAAAAAGAGACTGCAGACAAGAAGCAGCCGGCCAAACCGGCTGAGCTGGTGACGGTGACCGTCGACCAGGTCAAGTTGGTGAAGGCGGCCGCGACGTTTCAAGACCTGTCCATCGAACCGCGGGTGAAGACCAGTCTCACGGAGTTCGGCGGGACCATCAAAGGATTGTCGTCTAAGCAGCTCAAGAAAGCCGACGTCAACCTTGCCGGTAAAGTCGGGAAGGCGGCGCCGCTAAAAATTTCCGGGAAGATCAATCCCTTGAGCGAGGATGCCTTCACCGACCTTGTCATCACGCTGGGAGGAATGGACTTGACGCCGGCTGGACCCTACAGCGGGAAGTATGTCGGGTATGGGCTGTCGAAAGGCAAGCTGTCGCTTGATCTGAAGTACAAAGTTTCCCAGAAGCTGCTGGAGGCGGAGAATCTCGTGCAGGTGGATCAACTGACGTTTGGAGAGAAGACCGAGAGCCCCGACGCCACGTCGCTGCCTGTTCCGCTGGTGGTGGCGCTGCTCAAGGACCGCAAGGGATTGATCGAGATCGACATGCCCATTCGAGGCGATCTCAACGATCCGGATTTCAAGTACGGCAAGGTGGTCATTTCGACGCTGCTCAACCTGCTCGGGAAGATCGTCGCATCGCCGTTTACGTTGATGGGCAAGCTGATCCCGGGTGGGGGCAGCGAGGAAGATCTGCAGTTCATCGAGTTCCAGCCCGGCAGTGCCTCATTAATCGATGATGAGAGAAAAAAACTTGATGCCTTGCAACAGGCGCTCGATGAGCGGGCCGGACTCCGGCTCGACATTAAGGGGACGGCCGACTCAACACTCGACCGAGCTGCGCTGGGATCACGCAAGCTCCGGGACCAGCTTCTGGCGATAAGACAGGAGGAGCGCGGAAAAGCCAAGGCTGAGGAGGAAGAGCTGTCCGCAGAAGATGAACAACGGCTGGTGGAGCAATTGTTCGCCAGGCTGCAGGCCCAATCGCCGGAACCGGCTGCAAAGACGCCCGAGACCGCCGAAGCGAAACCTCCGACGCTGGAGGAGATGAAGCAACGATTGATCTCGGGGATTCATGTCGCTGACTTCGAGTTGGAGGTGTTGGCCCAGCAGCGTGGCGAAGTCGTGCGGAACCATTTATTGGAAAACGGAAGGCTCACAGAAGAACGAGTATTACTTCTTGACGTGAATGCTGCGGAGTCTGGCCATGACAAGGTTCGCACGCAACTGGCGCTGGCGGCGGCGTCGTGAGAGCGGGAACTCTGTCGTTTGCCGTTCGCGAAGCGTCGTTCGTCTCTCGTTGAAAAGCGGATGGGGTATTCTGGCGAGATACGCTTCGCGAGTGACGCTTCACTGATGTCAGAAATGATGCGAGCCCGCTGGCTGGTGAAGGGCGCGTCTCGGCGCGCCGGGGGCTTGGCGGGTGAGCAGAGAGACTTTTTAGCACCCTGCTGACGCCCCCTTGAACTCACCACGCGCGAAACAGTATGGTAGCGGAGACAGCAACCTTAGATTCTTTGTTCCATGTCAGAGCGATAGAAGGAGGACATCATGGCTATACGACTGGGAGACGAGGCGCCGAATTTTACGGCGGAAACGACCGAAGGAACGATCAACTTTCATGAATGGCTTGGCGGAGGGTGGGGGATTCTCTTTTCCCATCCCAAAGACTTCACCCCCGTCTGCACGACGGAGCTGGGGACCGTCGCCAAGATCATGCCGGAGTTCAAGAAGCGGGGCGTGAAGGTCATTGCCATCAGTGTCGATCCGATGGATTCCCACAAGGGCTGGATCAACGATATCAACGAGACCCAGCGAACGACGATGAACTATCCCATCATC
>JACPZN010000187.1 GCA_016195505.1 Nitrospirota bacterium
GATCAGCCTCAGTTCTATTCTCTTAATCATGTCCCTTGGCCTCGCCATCGTCTTCGGCCTGATGGGCGTCATCAACATGGCCCATGGCGAATTGATGATGGTGGGCGCCTATGCGACATTCGTCACGCAGCAATGCTTCATCGCCTGGTTTTCGCCGGAGGTGTTTGACTGGTATTTCGCCGTCGCCCTGCCCATCTCATTTCTTGCCGCGTTCGTTTCTGGCTGGTTGCTTGAGGCAACGATCATCCGGTTTCTCTATGGACGTCTGCTCGAAACCCTATTGGCAACGTGGGGAGTAAGTCTGATCCTCATGCAGGCGGCACGGGTGTACTTCGGCGATCTCACCGCCGTGATCGCACCTGGTCCCCTTCGTGGCGGTGCTCAAGTCATGGTCGGCGTCTATCTGCCGTACAATCGAATTTTCATCATCGTGCTGTCGATCATTTGCGTAGTCGGAATTTACTTCATGCTGTTTAGGTCGAATCTCGGGATGCGTGTCCGAGCCGTCACACAAAATCGCAATATGAGCGCCTGTCTCGGCATTCCGACTCGAAAAGTCGACTCCTATACCTTTGCGTTCGCATCCGGGCTGGCCGGCGTCGCGGGCTGGGCTCTCACGATGGTCGGAAACGTCGATCCGGGGCTTGGTCAGAACTACATTGTCGACGCCTTCATGGTCGTGGTGACCGGAGGGGTCGGAAAACTCGCCGGGACAATCTGGGCCTCGCTTGGAATCGGCGGGTTGAACAAGGTGATTGAGCCATTCACCGGCGCCGTCTATGGGAAAGTCTTCATTCTGGTGGCTGTGATCCTCTTCCTCCAATGGCGGCCATCCGGCCTCTTTGCCGCCAAGGGACGGAGTGCCGATGCCTGAAAAGATGGTAGAGCAAGACCCGCGCGAAATGTTGTCTATTTACCTAATAGGATTGGTGTTTCTTGTGGTCCTGCCCTTGCTGAATGTGCTGCCATCACAAGACTCCTGGCTGTACGTTTCCGACTTCAGCCTGAATCGATTCGGCAAGTTCTTAGCCTTTGGTATCCTCGCGCTGGGGCTCGACCTGATCTGGGGCTATTGCGGCGTACTGAGCATGGGGCAGGGAGTATTCTTCGGTTTGGGCGCCTACTGCATGGGGATGTACCTGGCGCTGGGGATCGGGAAAGAAAGTGTCTACGGCAGCGATCTGCCGGACTTCATGGTCTGGACCCAAGTCAAGGAGCTGCCCCTTTTCTGGTATCCGTTCAAAAGCTTCTGGGCCGGATTCTTCGGAGCCATCCTAGTACCAGTTCTCTTCGCGACTGTGTTCGGGTTTCTAGCCTTTCGCAGCCGAATCAAGGGCGTCTATTTCGCCATCATCACGCAGGCTCTGGCCTTTGCGGCGTGGCTGGTCTTCAACCGGAACGACACAAGGCTCGGCGGCACCAATGGATTGACGGATTTCAAGCAGTTGCTCGGTTTCCGGCTAGCAGATCCTGCGACGCAACGTGGGCTCTATGTCTTGACTGCCGTGGCCCTCGGTGCCTCCTATCTCCTCTGTCGCTGGATTGTGGCGTCGCGAGCAGGAAAGGTCCTGATCGCTGTACGGGATAGCGAGCAGCGGGTGACCTTCTCCGGCTACACCCCATGGAATTACAAGCTTTTTGTGTTCGTTGTCGCGGCCGGACTCGCGGGGCTGTCGGGCATGCTGTATGTGCCGCAAGTCGGAATCATCACGCCGGCTCAGATCGGGGTCTTGCCGTCGTTGGAAGTAGTGATCTGGGTGGCGGTCGGAGGCCGCGGCACATTGATAGGGGCGATATTAGGTGCGGTGGCGGTGAACTACGGTCGCAGTATGCTGACGAACTATTTCCCAGAAGCGTGGCCGTTCATTCTGGGCGGGCTCTTTGTGGTCGTGGTGACCATGTTTCCGGACGGCCTCGTCGGAATAATGAGAAAGTACTTCTCATCGGGGCACGGATCAGGCCTTGCCATGCAGAAGGCTCAGGGAGAACGATGACGTGACCGAAGACGGCTTGATTCTCAAGTGCGAAAATGTGGTTGTCGACTATGACGGGTTCAAAGCGCTCAACAATTGCAACTTTAGCGTCCAGTACAACGAACTCCGTGTCGTGATCGGTCCGAACGGAGCCGGAAAGACCACTCTGTTGGATGTCATCTGCGGCAAGACCAAACCGGCCTCCGGAAAAGTCACGTTCGGCAACAGCATCGAGTTGATCGGCAAGAATGCAGAGGACATCACGAAGCTGGGCATCGGGCGGAAGTTCCAGGCGCCATCTGTCTATGGGAATCTTTCGGTTTGGCAGAATTTAGACCTTTCGCTGAAACGGGCGAGTAAGGGGGTATTTCCAACCTTGGTTGGAAGGTCGTCTCCGGCAGAACGGGAACGGATCAGTGAGGCGTTGGAGACTATCGGCCTGGAAGCTCAAGCCCATACAAGGGCTGGCTCTCTGTCGCACGGCCAGAAGCAATGGCTTGAAATCGGCATGGTCATGCTGCAGGACCCGTCGCTCCTCCTGGTGGATGAGCCAGCTGCGGGAATGAGCGACAAGGAAACGGAACAGACCGGCCGCTTGCTCCAGTCTCTGTCGGAGAAACATGCCATTGTCGTGATCGAGCACGATATGGCATTCGTCCGGCAGATCGCAAAGATTGTCACCGTGTTGCACGAAGGGACGGTGATTTGTGAAGGGTCCATGGAGAAGGTTCAGGCCGACGAACATGTCCGGGAAATCTATCTGGGACGGGCCAAAGTCGCGCATTAACTGTGAAGTTTTAAGTTGGCAGACATGGTGCCAGGAGCCGGAGCCAGCCCACGATGTTGAAGCTTGAGGACGTCAACGCCTACTACGGAGAAAGCCACATTCTCCGGAATGTCTCCTTTACGATAGAGCCTGGACAGGTGGTATGTCTCATGGGTCGAAACGGGGTCGGGAAGACCACCACGTTAAAGACATTGACGGGCTTGCTGCCGGTGCGATCCGGAAAGATCATCTTTAACGGGAAAGACATTACAAATGAAAAAACGGATCGTCGAGCGCAAGAGGGACTTGCATATGTCCCTCAGGGACGAGAAATTATCCCGCACCTGACTGTTCGGGAGAACCTTCTGCTCGGCTATTGGAACCGTCCAAAATTAAGCAGCGATGTTTCTGAGAAGGAAGCCTTTGACGAGGTGTTCAAGCTCTTTCCCAAGCTCACGCAAATTCTCAACCGGCCGGGCGGAGTCCTCAGCGGCGGTGAACAGCAACAGTTGGCGATCGGGCGGGCAATATTGTCCAGTCCCAAACTTCTTCTGTTGGATGAGCCCACAGAAGGGATTCAGCCCTCGATCGTGGACCATATCGAAGACGTGATCATCGGCTTCAAGGCGTCGCGCCGATTTGCGATCTTGTTGGTCGAACAGGGGCTCCACTTCGCGGCCAGACTTGCTGAGAAGTATGTAATTATGGCCAAAGGGGCCGTGATGGCGTCAGGCAAGAGCGATGAGTTAAGTGCCGAAATGGTGAAGCTCCATTTGACGGTCTAAGCGGGCGACGAAGCGCAAGCGCCCCTGTTTATTCGTACGTTTTGATCCAGCCGCAGTGATCCCCACCACTTCCAATCTTGAAAATCCGCACTCTACCGATCGCTCTGACGTAACTTCAAATCGTCTTCGCCTCTTTGTGGTGCTGCGGAGGACGTTGTTGGCCAGCGACTTGACAGCTACGGCACTCTGGACTAACATCCTCTCCCCGCGACAGGCTTTTTGCGGAGGAGTAGGCGGAAGAAGCATCTTCCCACCACGTCCGATTTTCCTTTTAAAGAAAATGCAGAGCAACCGGTCAGCCTAAGAGAGGAGGACTCATGCACTTGACCCCGAGGGAACAGGAAAAACTGTTGATCTACACAGCAGGACAGCTCGCCGCGGACCGTAAGAAACGGGGCCTCAAACTCAACCATCCCGAAGCAGTCGCGTACCTCACCGCCGCCGTTCTCGAAGGCATTCGTGACGGGAAATCCGTGTCCGAGATGATGACCTATGGCACCACGCTGCTGACGCGGAAAGACGTCATGCCGGGTGTGCCGGAGATGATCCACGAGTTTCAAGTCGAAGGGACGTTTCCAGACGGAACCAAGCTGGTGACCGTCCACAATCCGATTCGATAGGCAGACGCTCAGGTCCAACCACCCATCTGATTTCCCTGTAGGAGGGAACATATGCCGAAGAAGACTGTACGAACCCCGGCGAAGACTCAGAAAGCTCCTCAGACAAAAAAAGGATCTCTGGCTGCTGCGATCAAAGCGGAGCTGGCCAAGCCTGTTGTACCTGGTGAAGTTCTCGTTGCCTCCGGAGACGTGGAGGCTTTCAAGGGTCGGGAGACGAAGGAACTGACCGTCAAGAATGCCGCGGATCGACCCATTCAGGTCGGCTCCCACTGTCACTTCTTCGAGGCCAATCATGCGCTCAAGTTCGATCGCGAGCAGGCTTTCGGGTCCCGACTCTGCATTCCAGCCGGCACGGCGGTTCGGTTCGAGCCGGGGGAGGAAAAGCGGGTGACGGTCGTCGCGTTGGCGGGCAAACGGGTCGCTTACGGCATCAACGGATTGACCGAGGGATCGTTGGACGATGCGCAGGTCAAAGCCAAAGCCCTATCGCTCGCGGCGAATCGCGGATTTTCTGGAAAAGGAGGGGCCCGGTGAAAATTTCACGGAGACAATATGCGGATCTCTTCGGCCCCACCGTGGGCGATCGTGTCAGGCTTGCCGACACGGAACTGGTCGTCGAGGTCGAAAAGGATTTCACCTCGTACGGAGATGAAGCGGTGTTTGGCGGAGGCAAGGTGCTCCGGGACGGAATGGGCCAGTCGCCGCGGGCGACCAGCGCGGGCGGTGCTCTCGACACCGTGATCACCAATGCGCTCATCATTGATTACTGGGGCATTGTAAAGGCGGATATCGGCATCAAAGATGGCCGCATCGTCGGCATCGGCAAAGCAGGCAATCCCGATCTCATGCCGAATGTCACACGAGGCATGGAGGTGGGAGCGGGAACAGAAGCTATCTCAGCCGAAGCCTGCATCGTCACGGCCGGCGGCGTGGAGACTCACATCCACTTTATTTGCCCGCAGCAATCGTGGGAGGCCCTGTCCGCAGGCATTACCACGATGATCGGCGGGGGGACCGGTCCCGCCACCGGCACCAATGCCACAACTTGCACGCCAGGTCCGTGGAACATCTATCGTATGTTGGAAGCATCGGATGGCATTCCCATCAATCTGGGATTTCTCGGAAAAGGCAACTCGTCGCAGGCCGAGGGATTGAATGAACAGATCGAGGCCGGCGCGATCGGATTGAAGCTCCACGAAGACTGGGGGACCACGCCAGCGGCGATCGACACCTGCTTGAGCGTCGCCGAACGCTACGACGTGCAGGTAGCCATCCATACCGACACGTTGAACGAGGCCGGTTTCGTCGAAGACAGCATCAAGGCCTTCAAGGGCCGGACGATCCATACCTTCCATACGGAAGGCGCCGGGGGCGGTCATGCGCCGGACATCATCAAGGTGTGTGGCGAGCCGAATGTACTGCCGTCTTCGACCAACCCCACCATGCCGTTCACCGTCAATACCATGGATGAACATCTCGATATGCTGATGGTGTGCCACCACCTGAACCCGCGGATCCCCGAAGACGTGGCGTTTGCCGAGTCTCGCATCCGACGGGAAACCATCGCGGCGGAGGACATCCTCCACGATCTCGGCGCCATCAGCATCATGTCGTCGGACTCGCAAGCGATGGGTCGGATCGGAGAAGTGATCATCCGGACCTGGCAAACGGCCCATAAGATGAAGGTGCAGCGGGGGCATTTGTCGCCTGGCGGCGGGAAAGATTCGTCCCAGAACGACAACTTCCGGGCCAAGCGCTATGTGGCTAAGTACACGATCAATCCAGCCATCACGCACGGGATCGCCCATGAAGTCGGCTCCGTGGAAGTCGGCAAGATCGCCGATCTGGTGATCTGGAAGCCGGCGTTCTTCGGCGTGAAGCCCGAGATGGTACTGAAGAGTGGGTTTATCGCTCAGGCGCAGATGGGCGATCCCAATGCCTCCATCCCGACCCCGGAACCGATCATCAGTCGGCCGATGTTCGGTGCTTTCGGGCGGGCGCTCTCCAACACCAGCCTGACCTTCCTGTCGCAGGCGGGTCTGGATCGGGAGATTCCGAAGAAGCTCGGATTGCAGAAGCGCGTGGCCGCGGTGAAAAATTGCCGGAGCGTGAAGAAACGCGATCTCAAGCTGAACGATTATCTGCCCAAGATCGAAGTCGATCCGGAGACGTACGTGGTGATGGCCGACGGCGTGCGGCTCACCTGCGAGCCGGCGATCGTGCTTCCGATGGCGCAACGGTACTTTTTGTTTTAGGTCGCAGCAGCATCCGTTGTCGATGAAC
>JACPZN010000188.1 GCA_016195505.1 Nitrospirota bacterium
GCACAGTTCGAGCTCGTCGCTGAATCCGGCGTGGGGATCTTGCTGATAGTTCTCGGCGGGACGTTGGCGCTCAAATTGTACCGCGAAGGGTGGCACGTGCATCGCCATCATCATGACGGCGAGCAGCATCTCCATCTCCACAGCCATCAAGGTCAGGACGATCATTGCCATCGGCATTGGATGGCCGACTCGATTCGCCCGCTCTGTATTGGTATGGCGCACGGGCTGGCGGGCTCAGCAGCGCTGATGCTCATTATTCTCGCGACCACACAGGAATTTGGCGCTGGGCTCCTGTCGATTGCTGTGTTCGGCGTCGGGTCGATCGTGGGGATGATGGCAATCGGATTGACGATCAGTCTGCCGTTAGTCTGTTCTCTTACAATGAGTCGCAGACTCTTTGTGGGGCTGCAAGGAATTTCCAGTGCAGCCAGTGTCTGTGTGGGAACCTGGATGTTGCTAAAGCTGGTGTCGGGGGCTGCGGGGCATTGAAAGTGCGTCCTGCATGAGCGGGGACCTTGTTTGAACGTGCGTCATTGGCGGGGCTGTGCTATTCTGAATGAGTACCGCAACCTGCCTGCCGGTCATACAGGACTGAACAAGGAATACGACCATGGCCTGGTTCAAAAAAGAGAAATCGTCCGATTCGGTGGCGCCTCCTCGTTCCAAGGGCAGCGAAGGGATGTGGCTCAAGTGCAATCACTGCCGGGAAATCGTCTATCGCAAGGAAGTTGATCGCAATAACAAGGTCTGCCCGAAGTGCGATTATCATTTTCCCATTTCTGTGACGGAGCGGATCGGACTGCTCGTTGATTTAGGCACCTTCAAAGAATGGGATGCCGAGTTGGAAGCGCGGGATCCACTGAGCTTTCACGATACCAAGTCTTATCAGGAGCGCGTCAAGGCCCAACAGGAAAAGACCGGCCGCAAAGATGCGCTCGTGATTGGCGAAGGAATGATCGACGGACGCCGAGTAGTATTGTGTGTCTTCGATTTCAGCTTTATGGGCGGCAGTATGGGGTCGGTGGTCGGGGAAAAAATCTGTCGTGCCATTGATCGGGCGTTGGAGAAAAGGCTGCCGGTCATTCTTGTCACAGCGTCCGGCGGCGCGCGTATGCAGGAAGGAATTCTCTCTCTCATGCAGATGGCCAAAACTTCGACGGCTGTTGCCAAGCTGGGGGAGGCGAAGCTGCCCTTCATTTCGATTCTAGCCGATCCCACCTTCGGTGGTGTCACGGCCAGCGTCGCGATGTTGGGCGATGTGATTATAGCCGAGCCGAAAGCGTTGATCGGCTTTGCCGGTCCCCGTGTCATCGAACAAACGATCAAACAGCAGTTGCCGGATCAGTTCCAGCGGGCTGAATTTCTTTTGGAGCACGGCATGATCGATATGATCGTGGAACGCAAGCAGCTCAAAGAGACGGTTAGTACCCTCGTGAATCATTTTTAGCCTTCAGCGTCCCGCCGGTTTCTTGATGACCTACTCCGCCGCCATCGAGTACCTCTATGGGCTCCAGAAGCACGGGATCAAACTCGGCTTGGAGACCATGCGAATTCTCTTGGGTAATATCGGCCATCCTGAGCGGCAGCTTCGCATACTGCATATCGGTGGAACCAACGGCAAAGGATCGACTGGCGCAATGGCTGCAGCTATTCTTCAGGCGTCCGGCCTGCGCGTGGGGCTCTACACGTCTCCGCACCTGGTCGAGTTTCGCGAACGGATCCGTGTGAACGGGGACATGATTCGAGAAGGGCGGATGGCTGATCTAACCGGACGATTATGTGCTGCTGTGCCGCGGGATCTGGCCCCGACATTTTTTGAAATGACCACAGCGATGGCCCTGCTCCACTTTGTGGAATCACAGGTCGATATAGTGGTCCTGGAAGTCGGATTGGGTGGGAGGTTTGATGCCACAAACGTGGTCGAACCCTTGGCCTGTGCGATTACGACAATCGCCCTGGATCATCAGGAATATCTGGGGCGGACGGAAGACGCGATTGCGTTTGAGAAGGCCGGGATTATCAAGACATCAGTCCCGGTTGTCATCGGAAGAATGGGGCTCGAGGCATGTGGAGTGATGCGCCGGGTTGCGCAGGAGCGGGGTGCTCCCTTGTGGAGGCTCGGACATGAGTTTTTTATTGAAGGGGATGACCCTGAGCTATTTGCCTATCGGGGCGTGACGCGGGTGTTCGAGGGGCTCAGGTGCGGCCTCGCGGGTCGGCATCAATTAGACAATGCGGCCTGTGCGCTCGCCCTTCTCGAAGCAGCCGACAAGACCGGGGTGGTGGTTGATCAGGAGGCTGTTCGTCAGGGGCTGCGGTCGGTAGTCTGGGAAGGGCGGTTGGAGCTCATAGAAGAATATCCGAAGGTGCTGCTGGATGGAGCCCACAATCCTTCCGCGGCTGCCGCTCTCGCGTGCTATCTGCAGGAGTTTTTGATACGCCATCCGGACTCGCGCATCATTCTCGTGTGGGGCATGATGCGGGATAAAGATCATCGAGGGTTCATTGCGCCGCTCCAATCCTCGCTCATGCTGCTTGGCGACGTCAAGGCAGCAGTGCGTGGCTGTGGGCTGTCACCGATTCGGGGCTAGCATGGCAGGTCCGCGTGCGTGGATCTGCCGGCGGTTTGTTCTTGTGTTAGTCGTTGTTCTGTCTCTTTGCCTGGTTCCTGCCCTAGCTTCGGCAAAACGAGTGGGTGGAGGGGGATCGTCTTCCGGTTCCCTGCCTCTCGATGTCACGGCCAGCCGCATCGACTATCGACAAGATCAGGACGTATATGAGGCCGATGGATCCGTCGTGATCCAGCAAGGCACGATCAGGCTGACCGCTGACCATGCCACGATCCAAGTGCTGCCGGGAATTCTGACCGCTGTTGGGCATGTGCATTTAACGGACCCTCAGGCTGATGTCACCGCCGAACGGCTGGAGCTGAACATAAATACCGAGGCCGGGGTCGTGACGCACGGGCAGCTCTATATCCCTGCCACCAATTCTTTGGTGTCGGGCCGGTTGATGCAGCGATTCTCTGAATATCACTACCGAGCGAAAGACGGTAGCTTTACCAACTGCGACGCGCGAGACGGCGAAGTGCCGGCCTGGCGCATGCGTTTTGACGATCTCGACCTCACGGTCGGGGATACGTTGGCGTTCAAGGGCGGGTGGTTCTGCGTACTTGATGTGCCCACGATTCCGTTGCCCAAACTGTCTTATCCATTGACCAATCGACAAACTGGATTTCTGATTCCCTTCGTGGGGTACGACAATCGTTTTGGAGTCCATGCGCAGGGAAGCTTTTATTGGGCCATCAATCCGAGTCAAGATTTAACGGTCGCGCCGTCATACTACAGCAGATTGGGGTACGGGTCTGATTTTGAATATCGATACATCTTGGATCGAAAATCTCGGGGACAGTGGGCCGTGAGCTATCTGCAGCAGACGCAGCTTCCCAACGTCTCGGGTGTGACCGATACCGGCCAAGACGTGAAAAAAGCGCGTGCGACTGTCACAGGAAGCCACACGCAGCAGTTTACGGATACCCTCCTTCTTCGTGCCAACGTCAATTTGGTTTCTGACCCCAACTATTTCCAGCAATTGAGCAATTCAGGTACCCAACGGGCGCTGCCCAGCAACGAATCGAACCTGCTGGCGAACCAACGCTTGCCTTACGGCAACTTGTATTTCCTCGGGCAGTATCTCCAGCCATTGCAGGCTGGGGGTAAAGATACGTTTCAGCGTCTTCCGGAGACAGGCTATAGCCTTCCCAACGTCGGTCTGTTGAATTCACCCTTGCTGTTCGGCATGGAAGGAGACTTTGTCAACTTCTATCGCGAACAAGGGTTTACCCTCAATCGGGTCAATGTGGTTCCGGGCATCGCGACCGATGTGATCGATCTCGGACATGTGGTCGGCCTCACGCCGCAGGCCAAGTTCCGCGAGGTGTACTACACGCGAGGCGCGCAATCCAATGAGACCCAACATCGGGAAACCTTCTGGGCCGGGGTCGATGCCACGTCGAAGCTCACACGACGTTTTCGGTTGGGTGAAGAGGGAAGCCTCCTGCACACGATTGAACCCAAGGTGACATATGAATATGTGCCAGGGACGGATCAATCGAAACTGACGCAGATCGATCAAGTAGACGATCTGCCGAAGAAGAACCTTCTGACCTACGTGTTGCGCAGCCGCTTGTTGGAACAAGGCAAGGAGAGTGCCTTCAACTGGCTGGATCTGACGTTGGCACAAAGCTATCATGTCGGTGCCGTGCAGGCCGTGGCGCGCGATTTCACGCCCGGCGTCAATCCTTTGCTGGGATCGCTCACCCAGCCGCTCCAGCCAGCGACCGTTGCCATTGAAGGAAAGAAATTTTCGGACATTTGGATGCGGGCGGTGATCGGCAATAACCAGCCGCAACAACTATCGCGAGCC
Organism: Nitrospirota bacterium; assembly: GCA_016195505.1. GTDB lineage: Bacteria > Nitrospirota > Nitrospiria > Nitrospirales > Nitrospiraceae > Nitrospira_D. Next base: position 4,426 of record JACPZN010000188.1, read on the forward strand.
CAGATGGATGCACCGGGATTCGGACGTGTGGCGGCGAAGGCGGGGGCACAGCGCCCGCCCATAAATCAGTATCTCACAGTCGACGCCTTCTTCGATCCGTACCGGGGCGGGGTGAGTCAATTCAACACCGACTTCCGGCTGCAAGAGGCGAGCAACTGGTACATCGAAGTGGGGCAGCGGTTTTCTCGGGACGGCAATCGAGTGAGGCGAGGAGATCTCTGGAATCCCATTTCGTTCAATGAAGTGTATGCGCCGACACAAGAGATCCAGTTTGTGACGGCGGGCGGAGGGTTCCGCACCCCCTGGGGTTGGACCATGGGTGCCAAGGGCTACTATGATGTCAAGAATGGAAGGAGTCCTGAGCTTGACGTGGTCGCGCTTTATCAGAATCCGTGCAAATGTTGGTCGCTGGGGTTCTACTATATGAAATTCCCCGATCGCCAGCAATACAACTTCATGCTGAATCTCACGGGGATTGGCTGGACCGAGAATGTCGGGACCGCCGTCATGCGGTCCATCCTCACACCACTGCTGTGGGGCGAGCGTGGATTGCCCTGGGATGCTCCTGGAGGGCCGTATGGTCGTCCGCAACAAGTTCCTTCAACCGGCGATGTGCCGGTCGGCAGTAAATAAGGGACAGAAGTTTAGGGAAGACGAGGTTTGATGGGGCGACATGCCCTCGTTGGCAGGCTAATTCTCACCGGGGTCGGCCTCGTTGTCTGCTTTGGGTGTGGAGCCTTTGAAGCTGGTACGGATCGCGGCGGTTCCTCCAATCTGCAGCGTGCGAAGACGTTTCTGGCGGCAGCCGACTACCGTCGAGCCATCGAGGCTTGCCAGAAGGAAGTTACTGAGCGTCCTTCTGCGACGAGTTATGTGTACCTGACCTATGTGTATCAGGCTTTGGATGCATATCTGGACTCGCTGGTTCGGTCAGATCGCTGGGTGTTGGTCGAACAGCTCGCGCTCAGTCTCTCGCCGGGCCGTCCAGAGGATCTTCTCGATTCGCCGGATGTCCTCGCGAGAATTGCCAAAGAGTTGATCCAGGAATCGACGAGGAAGCAGTCCGATGCAGCTGCGGCGATGGCGACGCGATTGGACGCACCAACGGTGGGTACCTTGTGGACTCAGCAGAAGCGCTGGCGTGACACACAGCCCGATGGATGGTGGCTGAGTGTTCCGCTCGAATGGGGATGGTAGAATGACACAATCGGGCGTATTTGACAGTAAAAACAAGGGTGGGGTACGATGCCACTGTCAATTTCATCTGTGAGTGATTTCAATTCGGAAGGAGGGCGTAGACGTGGCTGGTGATACCTTGAAGGTTGAAGATTCCACGTGGGATGCTGAAGTGATGAAGGCCGCCGAATTAGTGATGGTGGACTTCTGGGCAGTATGGTGCGGTCCCTGCCAAATGGTTGCACCCATTGTCGAAGAATTGGCCAAGGAATATACCGGAAAGCTCAGGGTCCGAAAGCTCAATACCGACGAGAATCCAGAGGTGGCCGGTCGCTACCAGGTGATGAGTATTCCCACGATTCTCTTCTTCAAAAACGGCCAGCCGGTTGAAAAGCTTGTGGGGGCCAGACCCAAACGTCAATTTAAGGAAGTGATCGATTCACTTCTCGCCCAGCATGCCGGGACTGCCTAGAAGCTGCCGACGCAGCCATGCTCACTGAGCTGCGCATCACCAATTTTGCCGTTCTTGGGCAGCTCAGTCTATCTGTTGACTCAGGATTTACTGTTCTAACCGGGGAGACAGGAGCCGGCAAATCGCTCTTGATCGACGCCATTGCCCTCCTTGTCGGCGGCCGAGCTTCGAGCGACCAGATTCGGCATGGTGAAGACGAAGCACAACTCGAAGCTGCCTTCCATATCCCGTCTGATCATCCAATCGTCCCGCGGCTGCGCGCCCAAGGGATTCTTGGGCCTCAAGATTCTCATCTTATCATCCGACGTGTGATTGCCCGATCAGGACGGAATCGTGTGTACCTCAATGGCGCGATGAGTCCTGTTCATGTGCTTGAAGAATTCGGGGGCACACTCGTCGACATTCACGGCCAGCATGACCAGCAATCCTTGCTTTCCCTCTCGACCCAGCTTGACGTGCTGGATGCGTTTGGTCGTCTCCTGGAACTGCGGGGGGAGTATCGCACGGCCTACGGTAATTGGACCAGATCCCATCAGGAACGCGTTGAGCTTGCCGCACGGATCCAGCAGGGAGCCCAGCGAGAAGACTACCTGAAGTTTCAACGACAAGAGTTGGACGACGCCGCATGCCGCCTTGGAGAGGAAGAGACGCTGCAGAGTGAGCGACGGCGGTTGGGGTCATCGCGCCGGTTGGGCGAGCTCACCTCAGAGGCTCAAGAACGGATACAAGCCGACGGGTACGGGATCTTGGCCAACCTGGCGCAGATGGAACGGGCATTGGGAGAACTTGCCCAGATTGATCCTGAAATGCAGGAGGCCGGCCGACTGGCGGCTGATGCCAAGGTACTCTTGAAGGAAGTGGCGGATTGTCTCCGCGGCTACGCGGATCGCCTGGATACCGATCCCATGCGATTGGCTGTGATCGAAGATCGACTGGCCCTGATCCAGAAGCTGAAAAAGAAATATGGGGGAACCGTTGAGGCCGTCCTAGAAACTCACGGCCGAGTAAGAGAGGAACTTGAGTCCCTTCAACGCTCGGATATACAGCTTGAAGAGTGTGACCGTCAGATCCGCGAGCAGCAACAGAAGGTTTCTCGATTGGCACGGCAGCTCTCCCTCAAGCGGACAGAAGCAGCCAATCGGATGACAAAAATGGTACGCCGTGAACTCGACGCGCTCAAGATGGGGCAGACGCGGTTCAAGATTCAGGTTATCGTGAACGAAGGCGATGAAGTTTTTGGCGCTGATGGGGCAGACCGCGCAGAGTTTTTGCTTTCAGCCAATGTGGGCGAGCCGTTAAAGCCGATCTCCCGCGTAGCATCCGGAGGGGAATTGTCTCGGGTGATGCTGGCGCTGAAGTCTGTACTTGCCGATAGCGACCGCGTGCCGGTGCTTATTTTCGACGAAATCGACACTGGGGTTGGAGGGGCCGTCGCAGCCGCGATCGGGAAACGGTTACGGGCTTTGGGACGTTTCCATCAAGTGTTGTGCATCACCCATCTGCCGCAGGTGGCTTCCCAAGCCCAACACCACTTGTGTGTGGAAAAATTGCAGGTGAAAGATCGGACAGTGACGACGGTGCGATCGTTGACCGGCATGAGCCGGGAAAGCGAAATCGCGCGTATGCTCGGAGGAGAAACGGTTACCAGAAAGGTTAGAGAGACTGCAGCAGAACTGATAGCTGGAGCTACTGACTAAGGCAGGGCTGGCAACATGAAGTTACGATTCTGGAACGCTCGTCGTGGCTGCTGCGATAGCCATGGCGGGGAGAGAAGCCTTGCATTCGTTCACCACCCGAGTGAAGAGATCCGTCAGCATCGGATCAAAATGCGTGTGAGACTGGAGAGAAATCCGACGAATCGCATCATCAACACACAGAGGCGAACGACCGGGAGTTTCAGCCGTTAGATGGTCGAAGGTTTGCGCAATGCTGACGATGCGAGCCAGCAGAGGAATGCCGTCGCCCTGGAGCCCGTGCGGATAGCCTTGCCCGTCCCACCGTTCGTGATGGTACGACACAATCTGGCCTACCTCTGCCGGAAATCCTAAAGGAAGGATCATGTGAGCTCCACGATCGGGATGTTCCTTGCACGAGATCGCTTCACCAGAGGGAAGACTCTGGTCATCGGAAAATCTATACGATGCCAAGCTGGTTTTTCCGATATCGTGAAGAAACGCTCCCATGGCCAATGATTTTTGTTCGGCGATCGTAAGATTGAGACGATTGGCCATCAATGTGGCGTAAAAGCTCACTCGGCTCGAATGGTTCAATAACTGCCGGTCCTTCGCTTCGAGAAGGTCCGACAAGAGCGGGAGCAAGTCTTGATTTTCATGCTGTAGGACGGCGTCGCTTTGGGTATTTTTGGCGATCGCGAAATAGCCGGCTTTGAGTGCCTGCCACGCATGGACGCTTTCTTGCTCCGATCCCCAGAGGTCTGGGGTTGTTCGAAGAAAGTTTCGGATAAAGTCGAGCCGCTGCTTCTTTTCCAGAGTCTGGTTGATCAGGGTGATGAGCTCTGTCACGTTAAACGGTTTGAGCAGATACCCCGCAGCCCCATGACGAATGCCTTCCATGGCTGACTTGAGACTTCCGTATCCCGTGATGATGATGACTTCGACATCGGTGTGACTGTGTTTGATGTCCTGAAGTAGGTCCATGCCTTGGCGATCGGGAAGCTTCTGGTCGAGGGTAATAAGATCAATAGGCTGCTCATTGAGAATTTCCAGAGCCGCTTTGGCATTGTCCGCTGATCGTATGTTGAAGAAGGGGCGGAGAATGACCTTGAGAGCGTCGCGAGGGCCGGCTTCGTCGTCTACGACGAGCACGGTGGGCTTAGTTTTGGTCGGTTCGGAGGTTGCTGGACTGCTCATGCTTCTCGTGTACGCCTAACTACGTATTCTGTCAAGCAATTCTCATTCCTTTTCGTGTGGTTAGGAAGCATTGTCAATAGGGAGGGGCGGGCCTACGTAGAGTAACTATAGGTAGTTTACGTGAGTAATGGGCTACGTAGTTTTCTGTGCGTGCTGGAGAGAATTGAGTGTGATATATCACGCAACTGAATGAAAGGGTGTGTCATTCCTGCACTGCCGGCTCCGGCTCTTGACTGGCTGCATTGTCTGGACGGCCGATACCGAGGGTATCCATGCGATATTTCAGCATACGGCGGCTGATCCCGAGTAGATTAGCGGCGTGGGTTTGCACGTAATTGGTTCGCTTCAACGCATCGAGAATGATTTCCCGTTCAAACTCCATGACCGCTTTTTCTAAAGACATGCGGCCGGCAAGAGTGTCATCCCGGAGTGAGGATGATCGGGAATCGCTCTTGAGGATCGTAGGCAAATGCTCCGGCGTGATCTGGGCGGCATTTTGTGACCAGATGAAGGCCTGCTCGACGATGTTCTCCAGCTCGCGGACATTACCCGGCCAAGGGTAGCGCGTGAGAAGTTCGAGCGCATCTTTCCCAAATTCAATATGCGGCCGCCTCTCTTCTTCTACCCGCTTCGCGAGGAAATGTTTGGCGAGGAGCGCAATGTCCTCGCCGCGCTCGCGGAGAGGAGGAAGGTAAAGTGCAATGACGTTGATGCGGTAATACAGGTCTTCACGGAATTGTCCCTTCCGAACGAGTTCGTCAAGGTTCTGATTCGTGGCGGCCACAATACGTACATCGACTTTGATCGACTGGACGCCCCCGATCCTGGTGAACTCTCGCTCTTGAAACACACGCAGCAACTTGGCCTGTGTGACGGGGCTGAGGTCGCCGATTTCGTCGAGGAACAACGTGCCGGTGTTTGCCAATTCAAACTGCCCCACCCGTCGCGCCGTGGCATCCGTAAACGAACCCTTTTCATGGCCGAATAGTTCGCTTTCGATCAGAGTTTCAGGCAACGCCGCGCAGTTCAGCGCCACAAACGGCCGTTCTCGTCGTGAACTGTTGTAATGCAGGGCCTTCGCGACCAACTCTTTGCCTGTTCCACTTTCGCCGGTCACTAGAACGGTCGTGCGGCTGTCCGACACCTGCTCAATTTTCGCATAGATTTCCTGCATGCCCTGGCTTTTCCCGATCAGATTATGGAAGGCATAGCGCTGGACAACTTGGGCCCGTAGTTGTTTGACCTCGCGTTCCAATTCGAGAGAATTCAAGGCGCGATCGACGACGATCCGTAATTCCTCGACATCGAACGGTTTCGACAGATAGTCCGCCGCTCCAAGTTTCATCGCATCGACTGCGGTTTTCACGGACTTGGTGCCGGTCAGCATAATGACCGGCGTCATCTTGCTTTCGGACCGAAGAGTTTGAAGGACCGCCAGTCCATCGGTTCCAGGAAGAATCACGTCGAGCAGGACAAGATCCGGCCCTTCCTTCCGAAACACCTCAAGCCCTTCTTGCGCATCGGCTGCCTGGGAAATGTCGTAGGAAGGCTCCAGAACCATCTTAAGAGAGGTACGGACTCGTGCTTCGTCGTCGATCAGGAGAACGCGCTTCTTAGGGGCCGAATTATCCACAGTACTCCTAGTTATTGGTCAGGCGAGGGACGGAAGATTGATGCGGAACGTTGTCCCAACCCCTTCCATGCTCTGCACTTGAATCTCGCCTTGGTGTTCTCTAATGATCTGATGGGCGATGGTCAGCCCTAGTCCCGTTCCTTCGTTCTCACCGCTGGTGTGTTTGGTGGTAAAGAAGGGATCGAAGATGTGTTCGAGATTGGCAGCGGAAATGCCGTGCCCTGTATCTACAATTTCGATTTGAACCCAGGCCTTGTCTTCTGGCTTCATGAGCTTACTGGTTCTGACACGAAGAGTACCGCCTTGCTCGCCGATGGCGTCCATCGCATTCAGGAGCAAGTTCAAGAGAACCTGTTTAATTTGTTGCCGGTCTAGCATGACACGAGGAAGCTCTGACGCCAACTCTTTTTCAATCTTGATCTCTCGACTGTCTGCTTTAACCTCGATGAAGTACAGGCAGGATGACACGATGTCGTTCAGATCCTCGTCGGTCAGTTTGGGTTCCATGTAGCGGGCATAGTCGAGAATCTCCTGGATCAAGCGTTCGATTCGGTGAACATCGTCGAGCACCACGCGACTGAAATCCCGAATAAATTCAGTATCATCCTTTCGGTCGGGGGCCAGCTGGATGAATGTCTTGATCGAGGTCAGCGGGTTTCTGATTTCGTGGGCGAAGCCTCCAGCGATGATTTCCAACGAACGTAACCGATCAGTCCGTCGCATGAGGGTTTGCGACTGGTGAAGATCCTCGTAGGTCAATATTGAGTCCAACGCATTGGCGGCGCTCTGAGCCATGGCCGTCAGAAGTTCCATACTATCGGGGTCGATACAGTTCGTTGCCGGCTTTGATTGAAGCAAGACAAACGCGACCAATCTCCCCCTATTGAGGAAAGGAATGGCGAAGCTACTGCTCAGACTTTCGAGCATGTGCAACCGCGAGTCATCTATGGCATTCGAATGTGTGCCATCGGCCAGCATGAATATGTCAAGAATTTGTTGGTGCCGGGCAAGTTCTTGAACAAGGGGGTGATCGAGAGAAATTACGGGCGGCACCGAACTTTCGTGGGCAGCTCCCCGTGCGACCAGGCGACGAAAACGTTCGCGTTCGCGTTCGACCAGATAGAGGGAACCCTGCTGGTATTGTGCGACTTCAGATAGTCCGGAAAGAATACGATCGGCAATCATGGAAAGGTTCGTGATGCGCCCCATGTCCCGGGCAAACTGTGTGAGGCGTTGAAGCGACTCCATGCCCAATTGGGCAGCCGCTGTTTGTGGAGAAGCGCGGTCTGTCATAGAGACTCAAGGATGGAGAACAATCGCCTCACGCCGTTGCGTAGTTGCTTGTATCGAAGTTGGTGGTGCGGGGAATACGGGCCGTCACCAGGGTGGAGTATACACCGGGCGCGTTGTTTCAGCCAGCGGATTTGGCCTTCTGTACGACGGCGAGGAGAAGTTGGCTGTCGAGGACGGGGACGATCCGAAGCGGGCGAGCACCGGCATGGATCAGGAGGCGGGCGAGTTCATTTTGCTCATAGCTATGCAGGAGGCCATGGCGAATGGCTTCGCGCAGGCGGCCGAGGTAGTGAAGGACGATCTGGGTGGGGGCGCTGAACTCGTCTTGGCCTGAGGTGCGTAGGTGGTGACGGAAAAGCGGTGAGAGATCGGTATGCGGTTGAAAGCATGTCAGGACGATCGCTCCCTCTGGGTGCAAAGCTCGAAGTGCCTGTCGGAGACAGTTGAGAGGAGAGGGGGTAAAAGGGAGGGAGAGGTGGTACAGGACACGTTCAATAGAATGTTCCATAAAGGGAAGCGGCGATTCCCAGTCTGAGCGTAGCCATCTCGCCTCAACCAGTTGGGCGGGAGAAACAGCCGCCGTAAATGTGGTGGTCAACTCACGAGCGAATGTACGGACATGTCGTTCCGCAACTCTTAGAGATTCATGGGACTGGCCAAGCCCGATGTAATGGACAGGACCGGCCGGTGGTCCGCCCTGGTGTATCAACCGATACGCTTGGTTTGTCAGCATCACACGGGCAAGGTCGCCTTGCCCGCAGCCAAAATCGAGGACCGTCATGCCCGATTCAAGAGGCAGGAGCCGCCGATAGAGTTCGTTCTCCAACGCCCAGTAGTCCGGCAGGTTTCCTAACTGAGGGAGTTGAGCCAAACGAGCCACCCAAAGGGCGTCGCGTGTGGCCTGAGACACGTGGTGTCGAATGCGGATACGCTCCTGCTCCAGCTGCTGTTGGTGATGAATGTCTCGCGCAGCCGGTTCGCGCATCTGGATTGATGGAGGATTGCTGGTCGTGACGGCTGAAATCTGGTTGAAGATCATCCGAAACGCTGAGCTATGGCGCTCGTCATGGACACTGGATTCGTAGGAAACATCCGCCTGCAGCGGGACAACGACCGGTGCGGTTCCCAATGCACGGAGAGCTCGGCCTAAAGGTCCAAAAGTATGTTCAACAGGGCGATTATTTCTGGGAGACGTAAGGATGATTGGCGGTGTGGCCAGTGCGGCGAGGTCAGTTGTCGTCGTGCCCAAACTGGCATACTCTCCGGCGAGTGCGTCGCTGATAAACTGGTCGAGGTTGACATTCAGACCCCAGAGATTGGCCACGCCTCTTCGCAGACCATGTTGGTGGTCTGCGATCACATCATGCCGGTATGTGATTGAGAGAGCGGTCTGTACATCAAGGACGGGATTCAGCAAGAGAAGGTGGCCGGCCTCCTGGCTCCGCGCCATGACTTTCAGAGCCACTCGCGCAGCGATGTCTTCGGCCAGAATGGTTAGGGGAGCGGTCGGCCAGGTGGTACGGGCAAACTTCAAGACATTCTGGAGATCGACCTCCATGCTGCGCAGGGTGGTCAGCAGGATGTCGCCATCGCTCTGCCCCACGTGATTCGTGTGGTCATACCGAAGCGCGCGGAAGCGATTGGCGGCCAGGTAAAATGAGAGCGGCAAATAGTCAGTTTGTGTCTGTCCGAATCCCGGGACGATGACGACGACTGGAGTGCTGGGTGAGATTTGATGGCGGGCATGGTCATCCGTCACGGCGATAACCTGCTGCCGTGCGTTTCGGCATTCGCGTCTGGCGCTGATGATCAACGAACGGCCGGCAATGCCTTCAAGATCCATGGAGGAACCTATGTGCTGCGCGACCACGCGGTTGATCTCTCGTTCCGCGAAGGGCGTCAGTTGGGCAAAGCGGATACCGATACGTTGTCCCGGCTGCGACGGACCAGGCTTCAGTTCGGATGGGACCGTAGGATCCGGAGCGGTCCAGATGATGCGAGCGGTCAGGATTGCTTCGGGCATTTCCGGTTCATGAGTTCTGGGCTGATCAAGCGATCCAGTTGTTGAAAAGTGGAGCGCGATCACGTCGTCCACAATACCTGGGGCCTGTTCCATTTGAACGCAGGCACCACTGCGACTGAAATTTATGACAAGTCCCAGTGGACGATGGGCGGTCGCATCCAGGGATGGAGTATCGGTGCGAAAGGGCAATGCGACACGAGCTCTCACGGCTTCGCGACGATCTGTGCTTCGGCGATCTGTTTCTCCAAAAGTCGAGGTGGGATCGGCTGCATCATCGGGCAGAGAGAGCAGGGCTTCGAGGGTCAAGGAGAAGGTGTGCTCTCGGGCCTCATCGATGAATGATGCCAGCACTTGCTGCTCGATATTGTTGTGCGAGGCGAAACGGAATGCGAGGCGGGAGTTTTGCGGTTCGGCGTTGGTCCGACGCAGCGTCTCTCCCCGCTCATGAGCAGTGGCTTGTAATTCCAGGATCCCAACGGCGGTCTTGAGAATCACGTAAGCTGGCTGTTGTTCGACCGATGGGAGCAGGCCCTCCACCACCAGTCCCGCCCCGCCCAGGCCAAGGTTCGTCACGGTTCCATCGTACATCGCGTTGCCAACTGTAATGCGCGCCGGAAAATGGACGGACACCCGCACGCGATTGCGACGATCAGGCAGGGGCTGTGGTGGCTGATGAGTAGGAGGAAGACGGGTTATTGGTAGAGCCGCGGGTGCTGGGGGTGGGGGAGGAGGATTTGAGGGCGATGCCGCTGCCGGTGTCGTAGCAGGGGAAACGGGAGGGCTTGGTGGAGCGAGGGGGCCGCGTGTCTCAGGCGCAGGCTCCACTGGAATCCAAATCTTGATAGACAGCATGCCGCCAACGGGGGCCAGAAAATCCAAACGACCTCCCAGTTGTTTGATCAATGCATAAGCTTCAAAAAGGTCCGCGGTTTCCTGGAGCGGCGGCCCCTGTTCCGTGGTGACGACAGCGATTTCCTCGAGATGGATTTCGACTTCAGCGGGAGGCATCGGCGGGAAGAGGGTCGGCACGGCCTCTATCCGAGCACCCGTTGGACCGATGGCGGCCGTGCTGATTCTGAGTCGATGATGGCTACCCACCGCGGTCACATAGCGTTGCGCGTGCGAGAGCAGAATGCGCAAGAGCTGTGTGGTGGGTGGGAGGCTTCCCGTGAAGGGCGGAAGATTCGATGCGTACGCCCGCTCGATTTGGTCTGTGTTCAGAAGTGGGGGTTGAGTAGTGGCAAGAACGGTATCGATGATGTCGTTGATCGTGTCCCGTTGCACTCCGACTTCAGTCGCAGCCTGGGCGAGTTCTTCTCCCAGACGAACGGCTTCAGTGGCATGGAGCATCAGTGATTCGACTTGCTCGGCGAGACGAGCTTCGCGGATAGCCTCCAGCAGCTGTTGGGATTGAGCCAAGACGGCAGTATGAGGAGCCCGAAGATGCTTGGATAGGGTTGAAAGGCGCTGCGCGATGGCGATAAGCCGATCGGTTTCCCGAAGCTGTTGCTCAAGGTGATGGATGGCCTCCTCTTGACTGCGATGCCGGGACATGTCGCGCAAGAGGCCCAGCGTTCCTCGGTACCTCCGCTGAGGATCGTAGAGGCCTTTTGAGCTGACCTCTGCTCTGACGCGGGTGGAAGCTGGTTTGTCGTGGGACGCCTTGCGGGCGAGTTCAACTTCGATTCGCCGAGAGGCTCGCGTTCCTGTCCGGCGATCATTAAAACGATAACGTGCACGATCGAGTTGATCGGGAGGGATTACGGTGGAATAAGGGGAACCGGTCAATTCTTCCGGTGTATAGCCCAGCAACTCTGTGATGAGAGGACTCAGGTAGACAAATCGTCCTTCGGCATCGAGTTCATACAACACATCGGCCAAAGATTCGACGAGCCGGCCATGACGTTCCTGTGTTCGTTCGAGCGTAGCGCGTAATTCACGTTTTTCGAGAGCGTCTCTGGTGTACAGCACCAGTTCGGTGAGAAAGGCAGGCGATTTTTTATAGAGTAGGAAGTCAGCTCCCGCCTGCAGGGTGTTCAAGGCGGCGGTGGAGTCGCTACGATCGGTTTGCAGCACCAGTGCGGCGTAGGGGGCAAGCCGTTTCAATTCAGGGAAAAGAGGGATGCTGCGTTGTGCGAGCAGGCGTTCGTCGATAAGGATGAGATGCCACGACGCCCGCGGCGCCCACTGGAGCGCTTCCTCCAAAGAATAGACGGCTTCGACACGACAACCGGGGAAAAACCCACGAAAACTGAGCGTGACCAGCTTAATTTCTTCGGCGATCTCATTGATGAGGAGAATGGCAACAGGCTCATTCTGCTGCATGAAGCAATTCCCAGTGGCTCCGGAGAGGCCGGGTCCCAGAGGTTACAGTGATCCGCTGGGTTCTATGTGGAGGTGACCTATGGTCTTGTCGATTCAGGCAAGAGACATAAGCCGATGAACCCAAAACCCACCCTGCGTCTTGAATATCATAGTGGAAGGCGAGAAACCCAGCCTCGTGAGCGATTCTTTGGTAGGGCAAGGCTAATGCGTGAACGCTTTTGAACGAACAATTTTGGACGGATCGTGAGGTGTGAAAGGGTGGGAAGCCGGCCGGGCAAGGCTTCCCGGCAGGCTGAGAGCAATTGAGCCTATGGAGCGACGCTG
>JACPZN010000189.1 GCA_016195505.1 Nitrospirota bacterium
TACATTGAGATCAGTAATACGCGGCTTGGTCTCACGATACAGCCACCTCGATTCCGGTATGGTGTGCGCATCTGTCCGGAACCGGATTATTGGGGCGGCTTGAGCGGTTGCACCTATCAAGAAGGCATTTCATGGGGAAAGTTTGTGCCGTCGGATGAAGGCGGTCGCTTTGCCGAAGTGTTGAGTGATGCCACGGTCGTCTGGCCGCTCCTCATGGTCGGATTGCTGGAGCGCATGAAAACCAAGCGCACCTCCCACGCATGATAGGCGCATGGTGGTTTTATACAGTTGCCGGTGCGTTGTTGCTGACCTTTGTTCAGTTAGCCGAGGCCGGTGGAGGGGCCGTGACAGATGATGGGCGGATGAGAGGACGCGCCGACGCACCAATCACCTTAATCGAGTATTCTGACTTTACCTGTGGGTACTGTGGAAAATTCTTCAGGGAGACCTGGCCTCGCTTGCAGGCCAAATATATCGAGACAGGCAAGGTGCGGTTTGTCTACCGGGATTATCCTCGATCGGACCAGGGGACCGGTGTTGAGGCGGCGGTAGCAGCGCGCTGCGCTGGAGCCCAGGGTCGATATTGGCAGATGCATGATCGGTTGTTCAGCGAACGAGGTCGCTTAGAGTCGGGATTGTTCAAAAGTTACGCAAAGGTGATCGGATTAGACGAGACGTCGTTTGCGAAGTGTTTCGACGAGCGGGAATATCTCGAATCTATTTTTCGGGATCGCCAAGAGGCGAACCGGTGGGGATTTCACGGCACCCCTGGTTTTATTCTCTTCCGAACGGTTGGTGGGCCCACTGAGAAAGAGCCGGCGGTCGCGATTCCCGGCGCAGTCCCGTTCGAAGATTTTGCTGAAGAGATCGATCGCATGTTGGCCACGGCCTCGCGCTCCCAAGGAGAACTCACAGAGCCTCAGGGGTCGACGGCGGTAGCACAGAGCAATCAGTTCATCATTTACTGAGGATTGACTATGTCTGCAACACAATCGTTCTGGTCTGTTCCGCAGCGTGCAGGGGAACCTGCGTACTGGGTCTGCATGTCATGCTTGTCAGAAGTCTTCTATTGCAAGGTGCCGATGCCGGATTGTCCGACCTGCCAAGGTGTCTCGACCTACGAGGCCTTTGCGCTCGAGGCCATTCGTGATTGGGGTACGGAGGACTTGATTGCGAAGGCCGATATCGCCCAGCAGGAGGCTAGCTCCGAGGCGGTTCCTGCCGCATCGGTTGAGTCAGCCGAATAAACCTTCTCCACCCGCGAGGCATCTCTCGTGCCGGAACCACGTCCATTTTTGATTGGAGGTCTGTGGCGGCACGGGGATACCGTGGTTCCCGTGAACAATCCTTTTACAGGGCGGCTGCTTGCCGAGGTGTCGAATGCGAGTTCCGCCGACGCCGAGGATGCGATTCAATCAACGGTCGACGCCGCTGTCGCAATGGGAGCTTTGCCGTCCCATACTCGCTATCATGCGTTGCAAAAGATCGCGGGCGGGCTCTATGACCGACGTGAGGAATTTGCCCGCCTGATGACGGCTGAAGCCGGCAAACCGATTGCCGACGCGAAGCGTGAGGTGAATCGGGCCGTCCAGACATTTACGGTTGCGGCTGAAGAGGCGAGGCGGATTCCCGGCGAGGTAATCCCTCTCGACTGGACACCAGGGACGGATTCTTATCTCGGTATTCTTCGCCGGGTTCCAATTGGTCCGGTGCTTGGGATCACCCCCTTTAACTTTCCCCTGAATCTTGTGGCTCACAAGGTGGCTCCGGCTTTGGCCGCCGGCAATTCCATTCTGATCAAGCCGGCGCCGCAAGCGCCTCTGACCGCATTGCTCTTGGGTGAGGTGGCTCTAGAGGCTGGACTTCCTCCTGGCGCACTCAACATTCTGCCCTGCAAGAATACGATCGCAGAACAGCTTGTCGCCGATCCTCGCTTCAAACTCCTGAGCTTTACCGGCAGCGCTGCTGTTGGATGGATGTTGAAGGCCAAGTGTGGGAAGAAGAAGGTGGTATTGGAACTTGGCGGGAATGCGGGCGTAATCGTGGAACCGGATGCCGACCTTGAATTTGCCGCGCAGCGTTGCGCGACGGGGGGATTCGGGTATGCCGGTCAGACCTGTATCTCCGTTCAGCGAATCTTTGTCCACCATTCCATCGCGGACCTCTTTACCACGAAGCTCCTATTACAAGTTGCGCGCCTAAGAGCCGGCGACCCAAGCGACGATTCGACGGTGGTTGGACCGCTCATCGATCCAGCAGCAGCCCATCGTGTGGAAACATGGATCGGGGAGGCCGTGTGCCAAGGAGCACGTGTGCTTCTGGGTGGAAAACGAATGGGTTCGGTCATGGAGTGAAGTTGGGGCTGTGCTGGCAAATGAGATTCCGACGTTTCGCGCCGACCACATGCCGTATGGCGGCGTAAAGGACTCAGGGCTCGGACGTGAAGGGGTTCAGGCTTCGATCGAGGACATGACGGAGCCCCGCATGCTGGTGTTGAATCTCAAACCGCCTGCCGGCGCCTAACAGGATGCGGGATTTTCTTCAGGGTCTGCACGTATAGCACAACGCGGAACACATTCCTGCAGGATGCTCAATATGGCTGTTCAGCAAGGCCGCAGCTGATGGAAGCACGGGAGGCGTAACTTTCTCACCTGCCCACCCCGAACTGCTAGCGGAGTTCTGTCCCGATGGGCTACGTTGACGATGCGTTCGAGGCGAGACCGATGCAAGGGAAAACGTGCGTCTCGGCGCGCCTGGGCAGGGCGGGTGAGAAGAGCGACTTTTTCAGCATCCCGCCAGAAAAATTTCCGCAGGATATTGCGAAGCTCTGCCAATCTTGGTACAACAGCGACCCTGTGCCGATATGAAGTTTGCCGTGGGCGCGCAATTCAGTTAACAAGGTGTCCGTCACCCGGCTGGTCGGACGAAGTAAGGAGAAGACGCGATGGTACCTACGCAGATGTTTCTGACGCGAGGCGTCGGAGTCCACAAAGAAAAATTGGCCTCCTTCGAGCAAGCCTTGCGTAGTGCAGGTGTCGCCTATTGTAATCTGGTCACGGTGTCGTCGATTCTTCCACCGAATTGCAAAATTATCCCCCGTGCGCGCGGTGAGAAGTTATTGAACCCCGGTGAAATCACGTTCTGTGTGATGGCACGGTCGGAAACGAATGAACGTAATCGCCTGACCTCCGCATCGATCGGGTTGGCGGTCCCGACGGATCGTCGAACCTACGGATATTTGTCCGAGCACCATGCGCATGGCGAAACCGATGAAGAGACGGGGGAGTATACGGAAGACTTGGCGGCACAGATGTTAGCCACGACGCTCGGTGTCGAGTTCGATCCGAACATCGCGTGGAAAGAACGGGAACAAGTCTTCAAAATGGCCGGCAAGATCGTTCGGACCCTGAACATCACCCAGTCCGCAATTGGAAAACCCAATCGCTGGACGACGGTGATTGCATTGGCCGTGTTTATTCCTGAAGAAAATATTCCAAAGCGGCGTCGATAGACCTGCTGCGTTAGCATACGCCCATGACACTTCCCGCCGGATGGGAAGGCATCCACCAGAATTTCCTCGGGCTCGAGGAGCC
>JACPZN010000046.1 GCA_016195505.1 Nitrospirota bacterium
AATTACACCGCCCTGAGCTTTTTCTCTGAGGGAGGGTTCCGGCATTTTCTTTCCGCCTTTTTGATCGCCGATCTCAATGGCCAGCTGCAAACGGCGGATCCGCTCTTCCATCTGACGAACGGGTTTTCCGACAGGGTTGTGAAACTTCCGGCGGGCTCGCGGGTTTATAAGAAGACCCTCGGCAAATCGGCCCTTATGAACCCACGGCGCTACGGTGCAATGACCTCACAGGATTACACCCGTGCCAAATTATCAGTATTTACCAGAGAAGAAGCTGGAGCAATCGTTGCCTATCTGGAATGGAAACGGGAACAGGACGATGAATTCCATCGGGACGAGATCGATGCGGCGCTCGACGGCTTCTGGCGTCGACGGGCGAAAGAGGCCCCGACCCAAGAGTCGTTGCGGCAACATGTCCACGTGGAAACTGAATATATGAAGGACCTTCGAGGAACTTGAAAAAGGACAGTATGCCGACCTATCAATGGAACGAGAAAAAACCCACAGAACCAGGCTGGTACTGGTTTCGCGGGCAAGCCCACGAAGCCGATCCGTTTATCGTACTCGTGGACGAGGCGGGACAGTTTCAATGGCCGGACGGCGGGTCTCAGGAAGTGAAATTGGCCAAAGGGGAGTGGGCGGGGCCGATTGAGGAGCCTAGTGAATAGCCGGGAGCGGTCGGACTGTCGTTCTTGCTCGCTGCCCGCGCACGCAAATCTATTATAGTGTTGAAATTAAGGGCGGTGCTCGGCCAATGCGCGCGGTGAAGGACGGGCTAACGCCTTCTTGGCTCGTCTGTCGGTAGAGGGAAGAAAAGTATCAGCAAGCTCTGAAGGAGCATTGGTAAGGAAGACCTCATAGGAGAAAGGTATCACGATTGTCTACTAAGCATGACAGTAATCATCCCTCCATGGCCCGCTCGCCACGTTGGATGCGCTGGGCTACGAAGAACCGACGCCGATTCAGCGTGAGGCGATTCCGCCATTGCTGGCCGGGAAGGATCTGTTGGGTCAGGCGGCTACCGGTACGGGCAAGACAGCTGCTTTTACCTTGCCGTTGCTCCAGCGCATCGCGCATGTGGCGAAGCAGCGTCCCGCCGCGCTTATCCTGGTACCGACCCGTGAGCTCGCAATCCAAGTGGGTGAAGCGGTTCAGCGGTACGGCAAGGAATTGAAGATCAGCGTATTGGCCGTATATGGGGGGCAAGCGATCGGCCCACAGTTCCATGCCTTGAGACGGGGCGTCGACGTCATCGTGGCGACGCCGGGACGAGCCCTCGATCACATTCGCCGCCAGACTTTGAAGCTGGCACATGTACAAACCGTCATACTGGACGAGGCCGATGAGATGCTCGATATGGGCTTTGCCGAAGATCTCGATGCCATCCTCGAACAAACGCCTGCCACTAAGCAGACGGCGCTGTTTTCTGCGACGATGCCACAGCGCATCAAGTCGATTGCGCACCGCCATCTCAAGAATCCCGTCGAAATCACCATAGCCAAAGAGCCGGTCAAGCTCGGGGCGACGCCACGCGTCCAACAGACGGCCTATGTGGTGACCAGGCAATATCGCGGTGCGGCTTTGGCGCGGGTGTTGGATGTGGCCGGCCCAAAATCCGCCCTGGTGTTCTGCCGGACGCGCGTGGAAGTAGACGAAGTGACTGCCATGCTGAACAACCGTGGGCATCGGGCCGAAGCAATTCACGGCGGCATGAGTCAGCCTCAGCGCGATCGTGTGATGAACGCCTTCAGGGCCGGACAAACAGAACTGCTCGTCGCGACTGATGTCGCGGCACGCGGACTCGATATTCCCCATGTCTCGCACGTCATCAACTACGATTTGCCGTCATCGGCCGAGGTCTACGTGCACCGTATTGGGCGGACCGGCCGCGCCGGAAGGGAAGGCGCGGCGTTCACGATTCTTGATCCGCGCGAACAGCATCTCTTGCGGAGCATCGAGCAGCACACGAAGGCGAAGGTAACTGTTGCGCCGGTGCCGTCTGTTACCGATCTCCTCGCGAAGCGATTGGAACGGACCAGAGCCGCCGTGCAGGAGGCGATGCGAGCGGACGATATCGAAGAGTTCAAAGAAGTCGTGCAAGCCATGGCCGCTTCCGGTGATACCACGATGATTGCGGCGGCGGCGCTGAAACTCATCTTTCGTGCGCAGGGTGGTGAGCGAGTCGAAGAGGACATCCCCGCCATGCCGATCAGACCGTCTGACCCGCATCGGCAGGGGCAACGCCAGGCGGGCTTTGCCGAGCATTGCTATCGCGGAGCGCACGCGAAACCTGGCGAACGACATCCGATAGGCAGGCCCGGTCGTGGAGGACGGGAGCCCGGCATGGCACGTGTGTACATCGGAGCAGGGCGGGAAGTCGGCATCAGACCCGGCGATCTCGTCGGAGCTATTGCGAATGAAGCGAAGATCAATGCCAGCGTGATCGGCGCCATTGAGATCGAAGACCGGTTTTCGATCGTGGATGTTCCGACGGAGCTGGCGAAGGGAATCGTGGATGTGCTGAGCCGCTCGCGCATCAAAGGGCGCAAGGTGCCGGTGCGCTTCTTCAGAGACTAGCAGGGGGTTGAAAAAGTCGCTCTTTCCACCCCTCCAGCATGAGCTTGTTCCGTGCACGTGCCATCGGCTCTTGTGCCCCCAGTCGCTTGCCTCGCCCATTCGGCAAGGCGTAAGATCGGCCACCATTGCTTACCTATTTACAGGAGGTGCTATGTCCGTCCGCACCACTCCCCAAAAAACACGGGTTTCTTTCGATCGAAGTATCGAACGGATGAGAAAACAGCTTGCCGAATTGGCCCCGTTCTTGGGCAAGGGCAAGCCGACGCGCAGTCTGGAAGAATTCGACCTGGAAACCGAACGGCTGATCGGAGAACTCCTGGGGCAGACCTCCGACCTGCTTCATGCCTACGAATATGCCGAGCTGGGAGAGGCGGCAGGACTGGTCAACATGACGGACGAGGCGCCGGAAGGCACCGGCATGGATAGCCAGCGGCAAAGCTTGTTGCAACGCAGCCGGGTGTTGGAAAGCTGTGTGTCCGAATTGGAAGCCCGCCGGTCTGCCGCACCGAAGAAAGCCAAGATCGGACAGACGCTCATCGGTCCGCAGATCGCCGAGCACATGACGGCCGAGATTCGGAGCGTGTCGCAGGACGCCAACCTGCGTGAGGCCGGCCAGCTGATGCACCGCTGGAAGACTGGGTCCTTGCTCGTGACGAACAGCCAATCCTATGTCGGCGTTCTGACCGATTCGGCCTTGGCGCGTGAGGTCGTGGCTAACGGGCTCAATCCTGGGACGACCCCCGTGAAGGCTTGCATGCGCGCACCGGTCATTACCATCGAAGGCAACCGACCGATTATCGATGCCGTGCGGATGATGAAAGACCAGGCCACCCGGCACTTGGCCGTAACACAAGACGGACAGATTACCGGGGTGATCTCGGTTTCGAATATTCTTCGATATTATTCCGGGGTGGTGTAACAACACGTCGCTCGTTGTTCGTTTGCCGTTGCAGAACCGGTTGCGGTAGGTTTGCGCAATGCACTTCGCAATTCACGAGAGGCAGATTGTTTTCAGAACCATACGCTCCTATCTCGGAACGGGAGGTGAAACATGGGGCCGACGAAAACGATCGTGAACGGAGACACGCTGCATGAAGCCGTGAGCGGCAAGGTGATCAAGGAAGGATTTGCGAACCGGCGTGAAGTTGAAGACTATGTGAACCATCATTATCTCGCCTTACCGGTCGTCGACAATGCGGGCAAGCCGTGGTTGCTTGATGGCAAGCCTGTGTATTGTTTCCGTGGGACGCAGTACGAGACTATCGATGATCAGCGGGTTCATCTTGCACGCTGTCCCGATTGCGGAGGGATGGGGATCCGCTCCGACGAATTTACGGTCGAATCTGATTGCATCCGTTGCACGGCCTGCGGCCATGAGTTCGATGCGCGGCTCGAAATGATGGAAACGTAGCAAGGCTTGTCGGGCTTGATGCTGGACGAATGCCCGCAGGATGTGCGTCCTGCGGGCCGCTTTTTTGTAAGAGCCATGCGGTAATGGGCCTACGTCTCGCGCGAGCAGCACGGGATGCTCTTCCCGGAGTCGCGTGCACAGTGACAACGGAACGGGCGGAGCGCACGAGGCGCCGGATGGATCGAATGACAGAAGCCCCGTCCGCACGTAGCCGTCCGCCCAGGTATTCGGATGAAAGGAGCGACGCTGTGACTAAAGGGCAGTTGACTCCTACGAAGATCATGCAGCTCGGCCTCGGATTTTGGGGGTCGAAAACCTTGCTGAGCGCGATTGAACTCGGGCTCTTTACGGAGTTGGCGAAAGGTTCGTTCACGTTAGAAGGCCTTACCTCACGCCTGAACCTGCATACTCGCAGCGCGCAGGATTTCTTCGACGCGCTCGTCTCGCTGGGCATGCTCAAGCGCACCGGTACGCGTTATGCCAATACACCGGAGACAGCGTTCTTCCTCGACCGGAACAAGCCTTCGTACGTCGGCGGGATGCTTGAGATGTCTAATGCGCGGCTTTATCGATTCTGGGGGTCGCTCACCGAAGGTCTCCGAACCGGCAAACCGCAGAACGAAGCCAAGACGGGGGAAGATTTTTTCGGCGCACTCTACGCCGATCCGGAACGGTTGGAGGGCTTCCTCAAGGCCATGACCGGCCTCAGCATCGGCGCCGGACGTGCGATCGCCAAGAAGTTTCCATGGAAGAAGTACCGGACCTTCGCCGACGTCGGCTGTGCACAAGGCGGCGTTGCTGTCGAAGTCGCCTTGGCGCACAAGCACCTCAGCGGTCTCGGCATGGATCTTCCAGTGGTCCAGCCGGTGTTCGAAGCCTATGCGCAGGCCAAGGGTGTGGCGCCGCGGGTGAAGTTTCATCATGGCGATTTCTTCAAGGACTCGCTCCCGAAGGTTGAGGTGATCATCATGGGACACATCCTCCACGACTGGAACCTCGACGAAAAGCTGATGCTCCTGCGCAAAGCCTACGATGCGCTGCCACCACGCGGAGCGTTGATTGTGCACGAAGCACTCATCGACGATTCCCGCAAGAAGAATGCCTTTGGGCTCCTCATGAGCCTGAACATGCTCATCGAAACGCACGGCGGATTTGACTTCACGGGAGCGGACTGCCGCAAGTGGATGAAAGAGGTCGGGTTCAAGCGCACACAAGTCGCACGACTCGCCGGACCGGACGGCATGGTTATAGGATTTAAGCAAGGATAGCCGCGCGGGAGAGGTTGATCTGGTTCATCTGGTCTGTTTTGTTCATCTGATTAGTCTAGTTCCACCAAACAGACCAAATAAACACAGAAACCAGCTGGTTCTCGCGCGTCACGGTCCATGGATGCTGGCAGACCTTTTCAGCATCCTGGTAAAATCTTCTTGCCATGCCGATCGAAACGTTTACCGCGCAAGTTGAAGCGATCAAAGATCTGACGCACGATGTACGCCAACTCGACCTGCGGTTGATCGAGCCCAAGACGATCACCTTCAAGCCCGGTCAGTTCATCTCGTTCGAGATGCCGCATCCGCAGACCGGCCGTCTCGTAACGCGGCCCTATTCCATTGCCTCGCAGCCCAGCCGATCGGACGGCATTACGCTGCTGTTCAACCTGGTGTCCGGCGGACCGGGCTCCGGCTTTCTGTTCGATCTCAGAGTAGGGGAGAAGACACACTTCAAAGGGCCGGCGGGGAATTTCTATCTGCGAGAAGACCAGGGTCGCGAACTGTTGTTCATCGCCAGCGGCACCGGCATCGCGCCGATCCGGTCGATGATGCTGGCAAATGCGGAGCGTCCCGATCCGAGACCGGCGACCTTGTTCTGGGGACTACGCAGCCAACGGGATGTGTATTATCAAGAGGAACTAGCTGAATCGACCAGGCGAACCTCGACCCTCACAGCCATCACCAC
>JACPZN010000195.1 GCA_016195505.1 Nitrospirota bacterium
ATCCGGATTGTTGTGATGTTTTCCCACCGCCTTGAGCGTCTTGCGGCTGAAGGACTCAACACCCACGAACATCTCAAAACAGCGGGCGCGGCCAAGCAGATCCACAAGATCGGAGTCCCTGGCGATCTGAGCATCGCACTGGCAAAAGAACGGCAACTCCAGTCGTTCGTCAATCATAGCCTGCAACAGCTCGCGGACCTGAGGAAACTTGTTGAAATTGTCCGACACGAACATGATCATCTGAACCCCACAACGCTTCGCCCGCCGCAGACTCTCGAGTGTGGTCTCGACATCCGCGCTGCGTACCTGCCGGCCGGAAATCTTGATGACCGAACAGTAGCTGCACCGGTATGGACAGCCCCTCACGGGGTAGAGTCCCAGCATGGGCACCCAATACCGCGCCAGATCCGCGGCACTCGGGGGATCAATTGCAACACCAGGGACTTGATCAGCCCATCGTCGGTCTGAACCGTACACGGGTCGCAACTCGCCTGCCAAACCGTCCCTGAGGATCTCACCCCAGACCAGTTCCGCTTCGGCCATCGAGAAACTCACGCCGCGCCCTTGCAGGACCGAGGTATCGCAGGTCATCGCATGAGGGCCGCCAATAACACAACAGCGCACACCGTGGACACGCGCATAGGCCGCCAAGTCAAGCGCGCGATGAAACTGGTGCGACTGCACGCCGACGAGGGCAAGCAAGGTGATGACTCCCGGCTCGTGGTGCAACAACTGCAGGTAGTCAAGGTCGCTCCGCACATACTCGTCTACGGTATGCACGGTCACCTGCACATCGCCGATCCGCGCCGGAGTCAGGCTGGCAATGTGATACAAGGTTGCGTTCGGCATAAGCCCGAGTCGGAAACGTTCCACCGAACCGTCCGATCCATACTTGCCCGGCTTAATGAGAACTACCCGAAGCGTAGGCATGGCATCCCTGAAGTTCTGTCGCTACAACTTGCGCGACGCGCTCATGTAAGCGACGCGGTTGAGATCCGATGGAAACCCGAGCGCACACCCGCCAACAGAAACAGCTTCAAGAGAACGCAAGCACCGATCCCAGGCCAAGCGAGAACACCCGCTCCGGATGTCGCAACGCGCCGGCGAGATCAACCGGAAGCTTCCTACTTGGCGGCGAGGGCTTCAAGCCGTTCGGCGATCTTGCGCGGCGTCATGCCCTGCTCAATGAAACCGTCGGGAAGGGTTTTTCCCAGGGCCTCCTCCAGGTCGAACATCAACTCGATCGCATCGAGGGAGTCGATCCCGAGGGCTTCGATCGGAGCGTCCACGTCGATCTCCGAGACGTTCTTGTGAAGCTTCGCGGCGGTAGCCGCCACGATTTTCTCAAGTGTTTCCGACATCCGCCCACCTCGATAATAAAGTTACCGAACCCGGTTGATTCGCGTGGTCTCCCGTCACACCGGAGAAGAACAGAAGACCCGCTCTAACTGCCCTTCGAGCCAGACCTCGGCCTCCAGGCTTTCGCGCTCGCGCGGCTTGCGCCCCCAGCTTGTCTCGAAGCAGTACGAAAGGATCCGGTGCATGTAGGCGGCGAAAGGCATCGGCTCGATTCCCGTTCCCGCCAACAGGTCACGCGTGTTCCGGTCGTCGAACATCTTGTCCTTCTGCGTATAAGGAATGAAGAACCGGAACATCTCGAACAGCGCGCGTACCTGGCCGGATGGCATCGTCTCGATCGCCTGATCGAGGAACGCGACTCCGGCGGAATCGTTGATGATTTGCGGAACTCTCAAGCGGCGGGCAAGCCCCCGGGCCGCGAAATGCTCGTTGTATATCTCGACCCCCCGCTCGACGAACGCCTGGAGAGCCATTGCCCGCTCCGGACCCGCCACAAGATGGAAGGTTTTTCCGAAAGCGGCTCGGCTCTCGAAAATATTTTGGATGACATCCGCCACATAGTTCACAGGAACGACATCCAGCCTCACCCAAGGCTTGCCCGGAACCACTCGAATCATCCCGAGACCGTACAGGCGCATCGGACAGTAGAGCATCTTGAACGTGGTTGTCCGTCCGTCCCTTGAATTTCCCATGATGATCGAAGGACGGAAAATCATTGTGTTCGGAAGGCCGGTCATCATCGCCTCTTGAACGAGCGCCTCGGTCTCAAGCTTCGACTGCTCGTACGTGTTGAGAAATCCCTGCCCGACGTTCAACTCGTCCTCGCGGATGATACCCTCACGGTCGCCCGACACGTAGGCTGTGCTCACGTACGCCAGGCGTTCCAGGGAATCGCACCCCCGGGCAAATCGAAGGATCTCCATCGTACCGCCGACGTTGACCGCCCGGGCATCCTCCAGTGAGAGATCGAACCGGGTCGTCGCGGCACAATGGAGGATCCGCGTCGTTCGACGCTGGAGGAGTGAATAAACGAGAGGCGAGAGACCGAACCTCGGCAGGGTGATGTCGCCGTTCACAATCAGCAAGCGCTCACGATGAAGTTGCTTTGGATCTGCCAGGCCCTCCGAACACTGGCCCAGCGACCGGACGACCCTTTCTTGGGCCTCCTGGGCGGAGGTCCCTCGAACCAGGCAGATAACCGACGTCTCCGGCTCGCGCGCGAGGACGCGGTGAAGAATCTCAGCGCCGAGAAAGCCGCTGGCGCCTGTTAAGAAGAGGACTTTTTGCTTCATGACAGCACCATTGAAATAGACTGATCCCGATCCAGACCCAACCACGGCCGCCTCAGTCCGGCGAGGCATGACTCCCACTCCAGCCGCAAGGCATCCAGCCGCTTGTGGCTCATGGGCTCACACGGCCGCTGGCCCGGAAGACCCGCTCCGAGCGCCTCCCGTAGATGCTCAATCTCCGACCCTCCTCGGATCAGGTCGCCCGTCTTAAGAATGAGCGGAGAGGCACGCCTGAGTATTCTCGATTGATCCAGGAACGCAGCCTCAACGACGTTGTGGCCCGGACTCGAGTTCTGGTCCATAGCAGCGATCAGCACCCGGGGTTCCATTGCTAAGAAGCTTTGGCATACATCCCGAAACAAGAACGGTTTGTCTAGGGTCCCGGTCAACTCGTCGCGGATCCCCGCAGCGGTCTCCACGAGCGTGTTATCGCGGCCCACAAAGGGAATGACGGGATCCCTGAGTTTGCCCATGCGGATCTCGTCATCCAAGAACGCCCGCCACCTGCCGGCCGCATTCCTGTACCGGGATGTATGAGGGGCCCCGTCAACCAGAACCTTGCTGATCAGGAAAGGGCGACGCCCGCACGCGCCTTCACGAGCAAGCACCTCCGCAACGGCAATGTCGTAGGAAGGCCCGCCCAGGAGCACCATGTTGTCGTTGTTGACAACAGAGACTTCAACGGCAAGACCGCGTTCCCGGCACGCCGCCACGAGGCGCTCGGCGTCTTCCAATGTGTAAGGTCGAGCGCCAAAACCGCTCAAGGCAACGAGTCGAGCGCGAATCGCTCTCCGAACAAGCTCACTCGTGGCGGCCCCCAGACCCGCGCCCCGCCGCTCCACGGCCCGATCAAAAGCCTCGATGATCCCCGGGACTCCCTTGAGAACGGCGGATACATGCTGGCGTACGCGGGAAACAGCCTTACGATCAAGATCGAGCGAAGAACTTAAGATGGGGAGAAAACGCTCCAGGTCCTCCGCGGAGCAGATTTCTTCTTCCTCATCAAAAAGGTCCGGCCCCTTCGCGGTCATCCGAAACGAATCCTCAAGCGAAGCCGCCCCCACGACGTATACAAGGGAGTAGACGCCGCTACTGTGGTAAAAAGGAACAAGGGACGAGGGATCCCCCGGGAATCCACCGAACGAGCGTTCCGGCGGAAGCAGGATGTTCAGCGTCGCAAAAAAGTGAACCAG
>JACPZN010000196.1 GCA_016195505.1 Nitrospirota bacterium
CCTAGCGGGCGTGGACCTTGGTCACAGCAAACTCCGCGTCTTGGCCGTGGCAGGTGGCGCACGCCTCCCCGAACGGCGCGATGTTGACAAAGGCATGCGCGGCTGCCGAGAGGCTGTCATGGCAGGCCAGGCAGGCTGCGGCCGCGGGTGGGGGGGGGCTGAAAAACCCGCGCGGCGTGATGGTAGACAGCAGGCCCTTGGGCAAAGGCAACTGGTAGCTGGTTCCCTCGTGGCACTTGGAGCAGTTCCGCCGGTCGCCCGAAAAGCGGATCTTGTTGAAGTTCTCCGCATCGCCTGCGTCGTAGATGGTGAACTCGTTCTCGAGATTGTGGCCGGAGTGAATCTTGAAAGGCGAGACCGAGCCCGCCTTCGAACTTCATCAGCCCCATCGCAAAGGCCAAGAGGACGAATGCCAGCTTGATGGTAAGCCCGGTCCAACAGGCGGCCCAGAGCACCCCGAATCCAATTTTCGTCGGAGACATCGATTCGCGTTCGTCGGCCATCGTCAGTTTGTGCGGCGGCAATGCACCGGCCTTAGTCCAGGAATTCTCGATTGATAATCGCGGACACCGTGAACAGGACCATCACCACCATCAGAACGATCCAGCTGATCAAGGCGACCGGCCGCTTAAAAATATTCCGCTCAGGGTCTTTATCGATAAAGGGCAGCGCCACGAGCAATACCATGAAGGCGACCGGCAAAGCAACGGCGCCGAGGAATTGTCCAAACTCTCCCGAAAACATTTTCAACCTCAGCAACTGGAAATAAAAGAGGAAGTACCATTCCGGCTCAGGATGGTAGTCGCCCGGATCAGGGGTCGCCTCTTCCAACAACACGACCGGCTCCCAGAAGGTTAACGCACAGATGCTGGCGAATACGGCAGCCATTCCGACGATGTCCTTCCAAATCTGACGCGGAAAGAAGTAATCCGTTTTGGCCTTGATCTCGTCCGGCGTCCCGGTAAACGGTCCAGCCGGCGCGGCCACTCGAAACAAGAACAAGTGCAACCCGGCCAGGGCCATTAGCGCCGCGGGAAGAATCATGACGTGAATGACGAAGAACCGGCTCAGCGTCAACTGTCCGGGCGTCGGACCGCCTTTGAGGAACCGCGCCAAGAAGTCGCCAACGACGGGTGTCTTGTCCAAGATTTCCACCCCGACCGTCGTCGCCCAATACGCGCGCTGATCCCATGGGAGCAAATAGCCCGTAAAGCCGAACCCTATGACGATCCCAAACAGCGCCAAGCCGACAAGCCAGAGCAGTTCGCGCGGAGGCTTGTAGGCGCCCCAGAGAAAAACTTGAGACATGTGGGCAACGACGCAGACCGCCATCGCACTCGATCCCCAGAAGTGGTAGCTCAGGAGGAACCATCCGTAATCCACTTCGTGAATGATGTACTGAGTGCTGGCATAGGCATGGTCCGCCGTCGGCACGTAGTAGAACATCAGCAAGACGCCGGTCAGCGCCTGCATCATAAACAGGAATAACAGGATGGAGCCGAACACATAGGCCCAACGGGACCCGCCGGGAATCGGCTCGTTGAGCATCTTGGCCTGCATTTGCCTGAGCCCGACGCGTGCGTCGAGGAAGTCGATGATTTTTTCGATCGTCGTCGGCTGCGCGCTGGGGATTGAAGAATGTTCCATTAGACGATCCGAACTTGTGATTTGGTCCCCGCTTTGAATTCCACATCGATGATTTCAACGTCCCCGCCGGCAGACACCTTGAGAGGCAGCACATCGAGGGGACGTGGGGCTGGGCCGTCGAGCACCTTCCCCGATGCGTCAAAGATGCTCAGGTGGCAGGGACAGAGAAACACCTGGCCCAGCGTCTTATGTTTTCGCCACTTGAACCCACACCCCAGATGCGGACACTTACCGGAGAACGCGACGTAGGGAATCTCTTTCTTATTTGTCCATATGGCCTTGCCCGTCGCATCGTGAAATTCAATGTCCTTGCCCTGATAGACCTTATCGAGCACGGCGGGAGTCGCTTTCACGATCCAAATATTCTTCATGACCTCAGATTCGGGCATGTACGCTTCTTTAACTTTTTTCTTGTACTCGAACTGCACGCCGAGGTCATCCTGCTTAATCTTGCCGACATTCCCGACCTTGAGCCATCCGTTGTCGAACGGCGCATACATCGGCTTCATGAGGTAGCGCAGAATAGGGAATGCAATCGGCAGTCCGATCAAGAACCCGATCGCATGCGTGAAGTTCATGAAGAACGTCCGGCGCTTGACATCCTTCTCTAGTTCGGGGAGCGGCACCAATACTTCACCCGGGGTCACATGAATATTGTCCTCGAGATGCGAGATTTCGACCTCATGGGTGGTCACATAGTCGTCGCGCTTGAACGGCGGCAGAGCCACGATGTCGGAGGACGGTGCGCGCAGCTCCACGAGACTGTCTGTGACGGCCTGAACATGGCCCATCGCGACCTGCCGCTCGCCGCTGCCGTTCATGGACACGACGATATGACTGATCTCGTGCGAGAGCGGATCGACGACGACCTTCGTCACTTCACCGATGTCGCGGTCCGTACACAGGACTCTGGATTTCAGCTTCGGCTGCATCATTACTTCTTCTTGATCGGCTTCGGAGTATTTACTGAGGCATTCTTAAACGTGCCCAGCCACGTCGCCAGCGCCACGATATCCTTCTCTTCCATGAGATCCTTGTACTTATCCGGCATCTTGCCCTTCTCGAACTCCTTCTCGAACCCCTCGGCCATCCAGCTCTTTGGATCGACAATCTTCAGCTTGATGTCGTCGACGCTAAGCAAGCTCCCGATATTGTCTAGCTCAGGCCCGCGCTTCTTTCCGCCCTCGCCCTTTAATTTATGGCAGTTGTAGCACTCTTGAAGCTGCCATTGTTCCTCGCCGATCTTGAGAACATCTCCGGAAGCAGCCGTCGAGGCCGTGGCGCCTGGGGTTCCGCCTGTCTGGGCAGCTGGAGCCTGATCTCCGCCTAACGCCTTGATCCGCTCGGCCAAGGCTTTGGCCTGCTCATCAAGCGCCTTGGCACGCGCAATCAGTTCGTCGGCCTTGCCCTGCTCGGTCGCAGCTCGCTTCGGTTTGAGAATTTTTTCGATCTTGCCCTTCTCGTCTTCTGGGTCGTACTGCGGCCAGAGGGAGGCGCCAGCGATGTAGACGATGCAGAGGACGATGTAGAAGACGATGACCGCACCGAGCGCTTTCATTCCGCTGAGCGGCTTCATACTCGGAGCGTCCAAAACAAGGAACACCACGGTTCCGAGAATTGCATAGGCAAAGAACATCCATCGGAAGACCGGCGGGAATTCCAACGCCATCGTCCCGACCCAGAGACCAGCGCCGATCACTAAGCCGATGATGATCTTGAAGATCGCTTTTCCCATAAAAGGCTCCTCGTGCTTGGCTCTATCAGGCTACAGGAACACGATATTGGAATAGACCGATGAGGTCGACTCTTACTTGGCTCCGGCGGGAACTGGACTTCCCTCAGGGGCGTGGTCTTTCGGGTGCGATGCCCGCAAAGTCACAACGATCGCAAAACTCACGACTGAAAAGAACACAATAGTGATCCCCGTAATCCACCAGGCTGAGTAGGACAACGTCGGCGTAAACGATTCCGCTGTAAAGTCCGGCATTAAGTTGTAGGTATGAAAATACTTCCGGAGCAAGGAGCGAACTGCCCCCATCAAGCCCATGGTCCAAATGGCGCTGAAGGCCAAGAAGATCAGTACGAACTGGGAGACGAAATCGATCCGTCCCCATACGATCGTGCCTTGACTGATGGCACGGTTATAGATCACATAGTTGACGACGGTGACGAAAACCAAGGTGAAGGCGGCGGAGTTTTTCGCCGGCATCAACGCCAGAAAGTTCCAATCGGACGGCAACTCCAGCTCGGCTACGAGCTTGGCGCCGGTCGGGACAAACCCATGCGGCGTCATCCAAATCGCGTCACCGACCACGATCATCAAGAATCCCACTTTGATCACGGTTCCGGCAGACACAGTGAGCGGAATAAACCGACCCAAGATTACAGGCGACAGTAACATCGGCAGCAGGAACATCAAGGATTTGGGGTCGGGAACAGGATAGTCCGTCATCACTTTGGTCATGACCAGCGGCAGCGCCATCATGACGATCGGCGCCAGTATAGTCATGCGTACTTTCTCGACTCCTTGGATACGCTTCATGCTCAGCCAGATGTAATAGTTGCTGGCCAGAAAGATCAGCCCGACCATGGCACCCTGCATTTCAAAGAACATCGAGAGCTGGTCCGCCATCATGTAGGGGCAAATCGACGCGTCGTAGTCGCAGAGTTCATACGACAGGAGATAGCCCATGAACGGGAGGAACAGCAGCGCGCCGACTCCGATGAGATTTCCAACGAATCCCATCCAGTCGTAATACGAGCGCTCTTCGTCCTTGTCTGAGCCCATGTACATGTACGCCGCGATCATGCCGGCGATGAACCCGCCGAACGTCACATTGCCCACCAGCCGGTGAATGTTCAGCGGCATCCAGCTATAGTTGAAAATCTTGTCCCAGAGAGTTGCAGTCTCGAGAAATTCCGCAGGAGAGATGCCCTCGGCCTTGACCGGCGTATTCATGAAAGAAGTCGGACCATCGATTACGAACAAAGTAATTGTGCCGATCAGATTCAGCAGGACGCCCAAGGCAATATGGCGGGCCTTCTTGTTCCCCTTCCAGGCATCCCAGGTATAGAAATACATGTAGAGGACGAACGTTTCGCCGATGAACAACAAGGGATAGACGACGGCAAAGACCATGAAGAAGTGATTGATCAACCACGTCGTAAACTGAGGGTAGGTCGCGAGCAGGACGAAGATGAACAGTCCGCCCGTGAGGGCCGTCATGCTATAGAGGATCATGGTGACCTTCGTGACCTCTTTGGCCAGACGATCGTAACGAGGGTCCTGCTTTCGATAGCCCAGCCACTCTGAGATGACGACGAAGATCGGAGCGCCCAGGATGAACGCCGCGAACAGAATATGGAGTTGGGCCACGATCCACACGGCAGTCCGGTTGCCCGTGTAAGGGAATTCCACAGGAGGCACACCCGGCGCCTGCGCATAGGACGCTCCGCTAAACAGCGCCACAAGCGCAACGAGAGTTAAGAGACTACGCAGCCATATTTTCACGATGCCTCGCCGCCCTCCTCCGCTGATCAATCGACTTTCACTCTGCGTTCATCGTGTCGTTTACTTTTTATCGGCGGAGGCCACTGCGATATTGCCTGCATCGGCCCATTGCTTCTTCTCCTCATTCCAGGCCTTGCCTGCCAATGCAAAATTCCGTTCGAAAAGCACCAGCTTCCATCGATCCTCTTCGGAGAGCTTGCTCTTCCAGGCCTTCATCTTGGTGTTCTGCACGCCTTCAGAAATCCGCCAGAACCATACCGAATCGGAATAGAGTTTCATGCGTTCACCGTTACGAAAGTCCCGAGCGCCCGCCTTGACCGGCTTCCCATCCTTGCCATGGCAACTGGCACAATTGACATCGGGGTTTGTTTCACCGATGTAGAGCTTGCGGCCTTCTTCAACTTTCGCCGCATCAGCCCACCAATCGGCAGGCACGTGCTTGCCTGCATATTCGGCAGGAGCAGGAGGCGGTGGAACAATCGGTCCTTCGCCACTTTCTCCGCCGCAGCCGACAACGGTGAGTCCCATGCCCATGAGAAATGCCACCTGAACCAACTTCATTTCCATAACAATCCCTCGCTCCTTAGTTAGAATGACGCTCCCCGTAGCTTGCTGCGGGGTATCTTTCGACATTCCCCTCATCTTCATGCCCCAGCAAGCTACGGGGCATTCGACGAAGGATAATCAAAGACGAAAAAAAACGCTTTCACCGAAGTGTCCGCACCCCTGTAAAAGCGTCGACAACTACGACAGTCCTTGAAACCACGCGCACCGACCCTCGCCACACCCATCGACCGATCCGGCGAGGTCCACATCAGCTCCCCCGGACCGCCAGCGGTGATTATTACTTCCGTTTTCCCTGCGACTTCCTTCGCGTCTGTCCCTGCTTTCGCTGCGAACGGATTACCCTCAGCCCTGCAACGCCCCCTACAGCCGCTGCGACCGCCCCGACCCCCCACCAGAGCCACACGGGCGCGCTACCTAGATCGCAGCCTGTTCCAAAGTTGACTCGCGTCTTTCGTTCTGACTCAAGGTCCTTGGGATCGAACTGAATTTTAAGATTCTGCTGCTCTCCCTTTGCCTCGACCAGAAACGGGTCGCCGAGGTTGTCGTTATGCAGATGAAACGTCGCCTTGTAGTAGCCGTCTCCGTCTGTCTTGACGATCTGCCCATACGAGATTCTCGTATCTTTGACGAGAACGTCGGTATTTGCGATTCCTTTCCCGTCTGCCCCGCAGACAAACCCATCAACCATGAAGCGATGATCGGCTTCGTGTGTGGCTGTAACCACGGCGGGAAACACTGCACCCACGAGACAGCTTGCGAGCAGAATCAGTCCTGCCCCGTTTCGTCTCCCATGCTTCAAATCTGAGCCACGTTCTCGTCGGTTATTGGCGGGTATTACCTTCGGACAATGGAACCTCTCGCCACGACGAGCGCCCCCGTTTTTGCGGTTCAGTTTCTAGCATAGGCCCCCCTGCTTGTCAACGACGAGAGCGCTCATTAGGGCGAGATGGCGAGCAGAACAAAGGCTTTTCCCAGAGGAATCGACTGTGTCCAGATGGGCGCAGATTGATAGAAGAACGGATAATGGGGAAATGAGCCGACGCCGAGCTGGCAGAAAACCTAGAGATATCCACGCGTACGCGCAGCCGCTTCGATCTGTTCCGCTTCTGCCCGGCGATCGGATTCTTTCTTGGACAGCCAGGCTTCCCATGACTTGCCGTTCGCGGTGTCTTCCCCAGTAAAGGCAATCGTCACGATCATGTGATAGGGAATCCGTCGAGGCGCCGGATTGTCGGCTGGAAACACTTCGATGGAGGGTTCAGCACCCGTTGCTTGCCTATTGAATAGATAGCCTACGATGGACTCACCAGATTTCAACTCAAGCGTCACGTCGCCCCGGTAGTCGAAAGCCAGTTCGACAGCTTCGGCTGTTTCAGCCGAGCATGCAGGTCGAAACACTCGCCCCTCGAGCGAGCGGGCAGCACCCACCGTGTGATTTTTAGTATCGGTCATGACGGAAGCTGGTCATCGGGCAACAGTCAATTGTTTGACCATTGCTGAACTTTCGCTGTTGCCACTGACAAATGACTATTGACGTGTTTAGCGTGAAGTAGGCAGCAAGGTCAACTTGGCAGTCCGCGCAAACCCTGAGATGCTCCCAAACGTATCCTCGACCGCCGAGGCCTCATAGCCGCAATGCACCATACAGTCGGCACACTTTTCGTTCCGGCCCGTGCCGTAGTTGTCCCACGCGGTCAACTCCATCAGTTCATGAAATGTTTTCGTGTAGCCCTCTTGGAGCAAATAGCAGGGCTTTTGCCAGCCAAACACGTTGTAGGTCGGATTGCCCCAGGGCGTGCACTGATAGTCCCGCACCCCCATCAAGAAATCGAGGAACAGTGGCGATTGATTGAACTGCCAGCCCTGCTTCGGACTCCCAAGAATTTTAGCGAAGAGTTCCCTGGTCCGTTCACGTTTCAAGAAATGCTGCTGATCCGGCGCCTTCTGATAGCTATAGCCCGGTGAGATCATCATGCCTTCGACGCCAAGCGCCATCATTTCATCGAAGAACTTTCGGACCCGTTCTGGGTTAGCATCGTCGAACAAGGTAGTATTGGTTGTCACACGATGGCCCCGCTTGAGTGCCGCCTTGATCGCCTTCACTGCCACGTCGTAAACCCCATCGCGGCAGACGGCGAGATCATGTTCGTTCTTCAACCCGTCCATATGGACACTGAACGTCAAAAACTTAGACGGGCTGTACTCATCGAGTTTGCGCTCCATGAGAATGGCGTTCGTGCAGAGATAGATATACCGTTTCTGGGCTACCAGGCCCTCGACGATTTTGGCCATCTCAGGATGGATCAAGGGCTCACCGCCAGGGATGCTGACGATCGGCGCCCCACATTCCTCAGCCGCAGCCCAGCATTGCTCCGGAGTCAAGCGCTTATCGAGAACATGATCGGGGTATTGGATTTTCCCGCAGCCGGCACAGGCCAAGTTGCAGCGAAAGAGCGGTTCCAGCATCAGGACCAAGGGATAGCGCTTCACCCCCTTGAGCTTCTGCGTAAGCACATACTTCGATACCGTAAACATCTGTGAAAGGGGAACGGCCATTCCTCTCTCCTTCCTATCTACTCTTTTCCTCTCGTTGCTTTTATATATCGAACTGACTACGAAGTGCAGTCAGACTTGGAAGCGTGATAGTCCAACGATTCTAGCACCCCTCTCACAACTCGTCAATTTTGCAAGAGATGCAAGAAGTCCAGCACATTGGGCAAGTGCGGATTTCGATGGGTTCTGGGTTGAATTAGCTCAATGATAATGACAGCGAATGAACATTTGAGGTATTTATCCGCTCGCGTCAATCACGATAAAACGCAAAATAGCGAGCGGCACGCGCAAGCGCGGTTTGGAGGCGCCGAGCGGGTTCGAACCGCTGCATCGCAGTTTTGCAGACTGCTCCCTTACCACTTGGGTACGGCGCCTCGCGAAGACGGCATTATAGTCTGGGCTAGGGGTAAGAGGCTAGGGGCGGGAGAGGAGATCTACCGTTTATTCGAAAGGACCGGAATTTCTTTTCCGCGCGTCGAGGACTGACCAGTTTCAGGCATGAGCGGCTCCCACTCATCTTCGATCACAGGGGCGACAGCCTCACCGTTGCCTTCAGCTTCTTTTTCTTTGGCAAGCAATTCGACTTCATGAATCAATGTGTCCATCAATTCTTCTATCGGCACCTTGCGGACGAGCTTACCCTTCTTAAACAGAATCCCTTTGCCTTCGCCGCCCGCAATACCGATGTCCGCTTCTTTGCCTTCGCCGATACCATTGACGACACACCCAAGCACCGACACGTTCAAGGGGGTCTTGATGTGGCCAAGTTTCTTTTCCAACTCGTTTGCCATCCGGACCACATCGATTTCGACACGCCCGCACGTAGGACACGCAATCACGTTGATGCCACGGTGGCGCAGTTCGAGCGATTTCAGAATTTCGAATCCAACTTTCACTTCCTCGACCGGATCGGCAGCCAGAGACACGCGCAATGTGTCTCCGATGCCCTGCGCAAGGAGGTACCCAAGAACCATCGCCGACTTGACGGCCCCGGTCATTGCAGTCCCCGCCTCAGTGATGCCGATGTGGAGGGGATAGTCCGATTGGTGGGCGAAGAGCCAGTAGGCATCGATTGCATGATGGACATCCGACGCTTTCAGCGACACCTTCATATTGGTGAAGCCGACATCTTCCAACGCGTGCACCGCATTGAGCGCCGACTCGGAGAGCGCTTCCGGCGAGGGCCATCCGTATTTATCCAGCAACGGTCGTTCGAGCGACCCGCCATTGACTCCGACTCGAATTGGAATCCCGTTATCGTTCACCGCCTTAATGACTTCTTCGACTTTCCACCAAGCGCCGATATTGCCGGGGTTGATGCGGACGCAATCGACGATTGGAGCGGCTTGCAAAGCAAGCCGGTAGTCGAAGTGAATATCGGCGATCAACGGCACCGTCATGGCTGCTTTGATTTGTGGAAGGGCCTTGGCGGCCTCCTCATCAGGCACGGCCACGCGGATGACTTCACACCCGGCGGCTTCAAGCTGACGAATCTGTTCGATCGTCGCCGCCGCATCACGCGTATCAGTCGAACACATCGACTGCACGGATATCGGGGCGTCGCCACCGATTTTGACGTTGCCAACAGAAATCTGCCGTGTTTTTCGTCTCGCGATGTGCATGAGAATGTTCGTTGAGTACTTTTTCCTTTTTACTTTTTCATTTTAGTCTAGCTGCCCTGTTCGTCTCCGTGCGGGAGATGGCCCGCCAGCGCGGAACCGGTAAACCGGTCTCTTGTCGCTGGCGCTTTGCCGATGAGTTCCTTCACACTCTGATAGATCCCTTCTGCCGTCAACCCATACCGCTCGCGCAATAAATCTTGTGGGCCCTGCTCGATATACCAATCGGGCAGGCCGAGCACCTTTGTCGTCACATCGTTCACGCCGGCCTCGGACAGGGTTTCGAGTACTGCGGAGCCGAGCCCGCCCATCCTACAACCTTCTTCAACGGTGACGACGTAGCGAACCCGCTTTGCCACGCCTGCCATGAGTTCCTGATCGAGGGGCTTTGCAAAACGGGCATTCACGACAGCCGTGGACACCCCTTCTTGGCTGAGGCGTTCTGCTGCCTGAACGGCTGGCCAGACCGTGACGCCGATTGCAACGATCGCCACATCGGTTCCGTCCTTGAGCAACTCACCTTTTCCGATAGGCAATGCCGTCGGAACGGAATCCATCTTCACCCCGAGGCTGACGCCGCGGGGATACCGCACGGAAATGGGACCGTCGTGCTGCAGACAGGTTTTCATCATATGTTGCAATTCGTTTTCATCTTTCGGCGCCATCACGACCATGTTGGGAACATGGCGGAGATAGGCATAGTCAAACGCCCCGTGGTGTGTCGTCCCGTCTTCTGCTACGAGTCCCCCTCGGTCGATGCAAAATGCGACCGGAAGGTTTTGCGTCGCAACATCGTGCACCACCTGATCGTAGGCTCGCTGGAGAAATGTTGCATACATAGCCACAACCGGCTTCCTCGAAGGTCGTCAGCCCTGTGCCCTCACACATCGCCGCTGTGATGGCCACAATGCGCTTGTCCTCACGAGCGAGCTTGACCAGCGTATCCATGGCGATCGCCGTGTCGGAAGGACGCGCGGCCTTCTTGGCGGGTGCGCCCGTCTCCCGCACAAACGGCGGGCAGGCATGGAACCAAACCGGGTTCTTCATGGCCGGTTCGTATCCGAGCCCCTTCTTGGTAATGATGTGAAGCAGTACCGGCCCTTTCATCTTCAGCACGTTTTCGATCGTCGGGATGAGATGCTCGAAATTGTGTCCGTCGATGGGGCCGCTGTATTGGAATCCCAGTTCTTCAAACAGTAATCCGGGAAGAATCGCTCCCTTAGCAAGTTCTTCCGCTCGGCGAGCCAGTTTCTGCATGTCATAACCGATGTGGGGGATCTTGCGCAGCAGCTGGCCGGTTTCTTCACGCATCTTGCCGTAGAACTCGCCGGTAATCGTCCGACTCAGATAGGCTGAAATGGCCCCCACATTCTTGGAGATGGACATCTGGTTGTCGTTCAAGATCACGAGAAAGTCTTTGCCGAGTCCACCGGCATGATGAAGCCCTTCCAGCGTCATCCCCGCCGTCATGGCGCCATCGCCGACAACACAGACAATCTTATGCTTTTGACCCAACTGTTCACGGGCTTCGACCATACCGAATGCAGCCGACACACCGGTACCGGCGTGACCGGCGTTAAACGTATCGTATACGCTTTCTTCTCGTTTGCAGAACCCGCTCAACCCTCCGTACTGTCGAAGAGTATGGAATTGCTCACGCCGACCGGTGAGGAGCTTGTGCGTATAGCTTTGATTACTGGTGTCCCAGACAATCTTATCTGTTGGCGTATCGAGCAGATAGTGCAACGCGACCGTGAGTTCCACCACGCCGAGATTCGAAGCCAAATGCCCGCCAACACTGGAGACGGCCCCAATAATTTGCTCCCGAATCTCCTGACACAACGCTGGAAATCGGGTGGAAGGCAGGCGCTTCAAGTCTGCTGGGTTATGAATGGTTTTCAGGATCGACATAGCATACTCTCCTTCTTTATCTACTCACTCAGCTGTGTATGAAGGAACGAGTGTCCGAGAGGCAACGGTTGAGCAGTAGTGTGATATGAATATGACGTGAGAAGTCTCACACAAGAATCCTATGATGTCAAGCGCTTAGGGAAGAAGAACCCTTATGGAGCATCGGTGATGCTCGGACGCACCGATTGTTCATTGTCCTCCTGCCATGAATCGCAACGATTAATCCCCAAACCAATGCAAAAATCGGATTTTAGGTTTAGTAGGGAAAATCAAGCCCAGCGAAGACGGCTCCCCCTTCCTTGCTATAGCCATAGTCGACCCGCCCCACGACATTGGGCCGAATGATCCCGCGGAACCCCACGCCCGGGGTAATGCGGTAATCTTTGAAACTCACATTCTTATACGAATTGAACACCTGCCCGGTATCGATAAAGGGTGTGACCTCGAAATCCGCCATCACCCCGGCTAGGCGGGCGCGGAGAACATGAAGCCGCTCCTCGACACTGACGGCCACAAGTTGCTTGTCAATATACCGGTCCACTCCGTAACCGCGTAGGTTATTCTGGCCACCCAAGGAGCTCTGTTCATAAAACGGGACGTTCGTGCCGAGGGTGGCTTGGAGATCGCCACGGATGACTAAGATGGCGCGTTTCGACTCACTGGCAATCAGCTTCTTAAATTCGACCTCGTATCTGGAGTAGTACAGCTGCGCACCCTTGTGAAAGTTGTTGTTGATCTCAGCGTAGGCCGTAATCGCCGTCCCATCAGTCGGCGTGACGATGCTATTGCGGGTGTCGTAAATAAAGGTGAGCCGTTCGCCAAGGATCGTCGCACCGCCCACCCCCGAGGTCGTAGGAAATAGGTCTGTCGTAAAGGGAAGATCTGTGGCTCCGCGTTGAATCGATTGCATATGTCGAAGACGCTGACTCACAGCAATTTGGGTGACTTCATTGGCGTAGACACCGAATTTCCAGCTCGCCCTGGCCTCAGGGGCTGTGTAATTGGTCTGGTCATTCAGCTGAGAGGTGGGTCCGAGGCCAAAAAACCGAACCGTCGCATTCTTGAAATAGCCGGCACTCATGGCCAGACTATAGCGGCCGTTACTAAAGCCGGGATCGACGTAGTTGAACTGGAATCTACGCTCGATCTTTTCGGACCAGGAGGCGACCGCTCTCAGTTCTTTGCCGCCGGGCTCGTAGCGAAAGAAATTGAGCGTTCCTCGGGTCCCCACAATCGTGTTGTAGATCACCATCGGGGCGACAAGGTACTTCAGGTCCCCATCCGGCCCGGTGATCAGCGCCGGCACGATCAGCCCGAAATCTTTACCGTCGTTCTTGCTGGTGCTGATGGCCGGGATGGGGAAAAATTGGGTATCCGCCTGAACCAAACCCGGGTGCAGAAGACAGAGATTGCCCAACAGCACGAGCAGGAGTATGGCAACAAGGCAACGCACAGACGTTCTGGTGTTCTTCCAACAGAAGCGTTATGGGGCCTTGAGCTTATCAGACTTCCTGCGGAGCTGATCGACGAGATCGGAATAGGAAGACGCTCTGAGGATTTTTGTAAACTGCCCACGATAGTTGTTCACCAGACTGACACCATCCACCACAACATCATAGACGCGCCAATCCTCTGCCTTGTTTATGAGTCGGTAATCAAGAGGAATCTCCGTCTTTCCCGACAGCACCTTCGTCCTCACTTCAGCGTAATCTTTCTCCGTGCGTTCATTCAAATAATGCACGCCTTCACCGGAGTACGTTTCGATCTTATCGGCATAGGAATTCGTCAGCAACGTTCGAAAGAGGCCGACAAACTCCTGCTTCTCCTGATCGGACAGGGTATTCCAGTGGGCGCCGAGGGCGCGCCGCGACATTTCCTGATAATCAAACCGAGCCCCGACCACTTTTTCAAGCTGTTGTCGACGCTCGTCAGTCTTGCCCGGCTGTTTCAATTCTTTTTCTCGTATGATGCGCAAAACTTCATCGATCGTGGCTTTCATGGAGTCGGTAGGAGCTCCGGCATACGCTGGGACCACCGTCAGCCCCCCCCATAAAGTCACGGCCAAGAAAACTCTGAGCGTCAAACTGAAATACGCCTGCACGCTCATACTCCTGCTCGATCTATTTACAATCGCCATCATCATGCCTTCCCCCTCTGCAGATTGCGCGGTTCGTTGGTCGGCACCTGGCTGGGACGAGTTAATTGACCTTACCATGAACGTACTGGCTGACCAACTCCTCGAGATCCAGCCCCGATTCAGTATCACGGATCATGTCGCCTGCTTTCAAAGGATCGCCACCTCCCCCCGGAGACAGCGCGAGGAACTTCTCCCCGATGATTCCTCTGGTCTTGATCGAGGCAATGGTATCGGAATAGAGCTTGGTCCCGTTCTGGACCGCGAGCCTGACCATCGCTCGATCCTCTTTCAGCATGATCGCCTTGACTCGCCCCACTTCCACGCCGGCAATTTCCACGGTCGCTCCGGGCTTCAGCCCCGAGGCCGAGTTAAACTGGGCATCGACTTCGTAGAGATCTCCCCCGATGACCTCCAGCTTGCCCAGCTTGATCGAGAGATAGCCCAAACAGACGATCCCGACGAGCACAAACGCGCCGACGACCAATTCCAGCCTGGTCTTTTCCATCGTGGACTCCTCTAGCCGCCGGAGGACGCCGCGGACAGCGGCACCGTGCCCCCGACTGAGATGAATTCTCTGATTTCAGGATCAGCCGTCCGTTGGAATTCCGCTGGCTCCGCCATCGCCGCAATTCTCCCCTGCTTCAACATCGCGACGTAATCGGAAATACCAAAGATTTCCGGAATCTCATGGCTGACCATGACTGCGGTGAATCCGAACTTCCGCTGCATGCTGGTGATGAGATCGTGGATCGATTTTGCCATGAGAGGATCGAGGCCGGTGGTCGGCTCGTCGAACAATATAATTTCCGGCCGCATCACCAGAGCCCGTGCCAGCCCGGCGCGCTTCCGCATCCCCCCGCTGAGCTCGGCAGGAAACTTGTGTCCCATCCCGGCCAACCCGACTTGGTCGAGCATCTCTTCGACCCGCGTGGTGACGTCCGCCCCCTTCAGCTTAAGTCTTTCCCTTAACGGAAAGGCGACATTTTCCGACACGGTCAGAGAGTCGAACAATGCGGCCCCCTGAAAGAGCATCGCGAAAAGTTTTCGCACCTCGTTGAGCGCCTGCCCTCGGAGACGTGAAATCTCCACTCCGTCAACCCACACTTCTCCGGAATCAGGCTGAAGTAAGCCGATCATATGTTTCAGGAGAACGCTTTTGCCTTCTCCGCTTCGACCGATAATTGTCGTGAGCTTTCCATGTGGAATGGCGAGATCGACGCCACGCAAAACCGGTTGTCCCCCTAGAATCTTTTTCACACCGACGAGTTTAATCATAGGCCATAGAGCGGCAAAACCGTCAGCTATCAGCCGTCAGCAAGAAGCCGGTCGTTGAAAGCTGACCGCTGATTGCCGAAGACTCCTTTCACAGCAAAACCGACGTCAAAAAATAGTCCCACACGAGGATCAGGACCGACGATAACACGACCGCCTCCGTCGTCGCTGCGCCCAGCCCTTCTGCACTCATCCGAGTGTAGAACCCTTTGTAGCAGCAGACCCAGCTCACGATAAGACCAAAACTGATGGATTTGAGAATGCCGCCATACACGTCTTTCCACTCGACGGCAGACTCAATCGAGTTCCAGTACGAACCGGCGTTGACTCCCAACAGATCCACTCCGACGAGATAGCCGCCGTAGATCCCAATTACATCGAAGATCGCAACGAGCAACGGAACACCGATCAGCCCGGCCACCAACTTCGGTACGATCAGATACTGCAAGGGATTGATCGCCATCGTATCAAGCGCGTCGATTTGCTCCGTAATGCGCATGATCCCAATCTCCGCTGTCATGGCCGAGCCGGCCCTCGCGGTCACCATCAAGGCGGCAAGGACTGGACCGAGCTCGCGGATCATACTGAGCGCCACCGCCGATCCCAGCAGCCCTTCGGAGCCAAACTTACGGAGCGAATAATAGCCTTGTAGGGCGAGTACCATTCCCGTAAATCCTGCGGTCAGGACCACCACAAACGTCGACTTATACCCGATAAAGTGCACCTGTTTGACGATCTGAACCACTCGAAGCGGAGGACGCAGAAGCCAGGCAAAGGACGACAGGACAAAGATGAGCATCCGACCCATTTCGCCCACGTAGGTCAAGACCCTATGGCCGATCCGCTCAAGTATCTTCATAGTCTGTCGGTGGGTGATCTTTCTTCGGCCTCATCAATCGCCATTGCTGCGGCATAACGCTGGAAGAACCTGGTCAAGGTCTTTGCTG
Source organism: Nitrospirota bacterium (assembly GCA_016195505.1). Taxonomy (GTDB): domain Bacteria; phylum Nitrospirota; class Nitrospiria; order Nitrospirales; family Nitrospiraceae; genus Nitrospira_D. Next base: position 16,165 of record JACPZN010000196.1, read on the forward strand.
CCGCCTGACTCTGTCGACGAAGCCGGCCGAGACCCCAGAGGCTCGAAGGGGCACCCAGCACCGCGGTGATACCCTTGAGCCACCCAGTGGGCCTGAGAAACAGATTGAAGTCAAGTGGCAGATTTTCATCGAGAAGATCGGATGCTGCGCGCACGATCACAAAGGGCACCTGGGCACGCTGCGCTTCGATCGCCAAGGCCGCGCTCTCCATATCGAGACCGATCGCGCCGGTGGTCCGCGCAAACTTTCCTTTCTCCATCGCGCTGCCTATGATCCGATCGGTAGACACAAACCGTCCAATGTGGGTGGATTGAACCGCGCCCTCTACGAGCCCCAACAACGCATCCCGCTCAATCCCGGGAACATCGATCGCGCATGATTGTTCCGAGCCCTGTGCCCCAACTAACACCACATCGCATCCGACCAAGAGCGCTCCTACTTCGACCGTTAAGAGCGCACAGGCAAATCCTGTCGACACTGCGAGGCTAAACGACTGATGAGCCAGCAATCGAGAGGCAACCTGCCTCGCGTTCTCAAGGCCCACACCAGTTCGAACCAGCCAATATTCTCTGCCGCCTGCTGCACAGACAATCACCTGCACCCCGTCCATTCGACGCTCGACGCCTGGTGCAAATGCAGACCGAACCGCCTTCATTTCCCATGAGGTTGCGGCAAAAATCACAATCCGCTTCACTGGTACCGCACATGTTGGAGGAGAAGAAACGACGGGAGGGAGAGAACTGGCGGCGGTCAACGCTCAGACCGGTACAACCCAGCCCCTAGAACGTGGTGACGCAGCTCGTCCGCCCGCATTTTCCCGCGGGAACGGAGGTTGCGATACATGGCAAGGGCCCATAGCGGGAAATACTGACAATACCAGTGATAACGGAGATAGAAGACGGCAGGAAACCCGGTCCCCGTATGACGAACCTCTTCCCATGATCCGTCTTTCATCTGATGACGAAGGAGAAACTGCGCTCCACGCGCGACGCTGAACGAATCTGTTACTCCGGCAGACATCAAAGCCATCAACGCCCATGCGGTTTGCGAGGGCGTGCTGTCTCCCTTGCCGCTGTACGCCACATCCCTGTAAGACACGCATGACTCGCCCCAACCGCCATCGGGATTCTGCTTCGACTCCAACCAGGAGACGGCTCGTCGGATGTAGGGAGCCGACAGGTCCTCCCCGATCGCGCGAAGTCCAGCCAAGACAGACCACGTTCCATAGATGTAGTTGACGCCCCACCGTCCGTACCAACTCCCATCCTTCTCCTGTTCCTTCTTGAGAAAGGCCAGGGCTGGTGCGACGGCAGGGTGCGTGCTGTCATACCCCAATGCCCCAAGCATCTCCAGACATCGTCCTGCAAGATCGGAGGTGCTGGGATCCAGGAGGGCTTTATGGTCGGCAAAGGGAATATAGTTGAAGACGATCCGGTTGTTGTCCTTATCATACGCACCCCAGCCCCCATCAGATCCCTGCATGGCCAAAACCCACTCCATGCCCCGACGAATTGATTCTTGCAGTTCGGCCTTCTGGGGCAGCTTCAATTTTGAGAGCGCCATGAGAACAACGGCAGAGTCGTCAACGTCCGGATAGAGCTCATTCTCAAACTGGAAATACCACCCGCCCGGCTGAGCCTTCGGGGAGGAGATAATCCAGTCACCCACGGTTTTGGTTTGCCGGGACATGAGATACGCCCCGGCCTTTTGCAGCGCAGGATGATCTTGTGGCAACCCCGCTTCAATCAGCGCATTCATGAGCAAGGCAGTATCCCAGATAGGAGAAAAACAGGGTTGAAGATGGACCGCACGGACATGCTGACCATAGATCGCGCCGAGCCCGCCCGATCCTTTAAGGTGTTCCAACATCCAGGTTGCGGCCTTATGCAGCGCCTTCTCGCGGAGCACTCTCATGGGCATCCGGTCGTATAATTTCAGCATCGCATCCAATGCGACAAAGAAGTTATGCGGAGTGAACCACTTCTGATCCTTATTGAACGGCGGGAACTTCCAATAGCGTATTTCTCCGCGCGGCATGGGATACAATTCTTCAATGCTCTGCTCATGAGGAATTTGACACACCGGCCGGTGTGCAAACACAATCAGTAATGGAATCAACACGGCGCGCGACCAATACGAGATCGCATAGATACTGAAATAGAACCGCTTCGGCAGCAGCATAATCTCGACGGGCATGTGCGGAATACCTTCCCAATCGTACTGATCGAACAATGCCAGCGCGATTTTGGTAAACACGTTGGCTTGCACGACCCCGCCCATGGCAAGGATGCGCTCCTTCGCCCGCAGCATGAATGGCTCTTCCGCAGACACTCCGCCCAACTTCAGCGCGAAATATGCTTTCACTAATGCGCTGATCTCTGCCGGCCCGCCGTAATAAATCGGCCACCCGCCATCGGGCAGCTGCATCGCTTTCAGGTAATGAACCGCCTTTTCCTCTCGATCAGGATCCACGCGATCAAGAAATCGGCGGAGCATCAAGTATTCGGACGTCAATGTCGTATCGGCTTCAAGCTCAGCAACCCAACAACCTTCGGCATGTTGCTGGCTGAGGAACCAGGCCTGGCTCCGTCTGATGGCATCATCAATCGCGTCAGGCTGGCTGACAGCATGGCCGACCGATCGGCGCGTAGAAGGATCCAAAGAGGGCAACACGGTCGGTTTATCTGAAATTAGACGGAGAGAAGGCGCCGGTAAAAATTCAGTTGCGGGGCTGAGCTTGTCCTGACCGTTTGAGAGCAGGCTTTCAGAGAGGCGGGTGAATAACGTCTTGATGAGTTTCATGAATCCCTACAGCTCAAAAGATGCGAGTGAGACTGGCGACATGACTGGTATCTGCCAAACTCTCCCGTAGTGAGAAACTCATCTCGACACAGCCGGGCTGTATTCCACTCGACGGCTTATAACAGAGGCTCTGAGATGAGTCAAGCAAAGGGGCGCGAAGTCCTCTGAACTATTCGGCTTTTTAGGCTGTGCTAAGCCGGCTGCAGATCTCCGAGCCTGACAGACACGAGCTTGGACACCCCCGGCTCCTCCATAGTGACTCCGAAGAGTGAATCGGCGATGCCCATGGTCCGCTTGTTGTGGGTAATGACCAGGAACTGGGCGTTCTGCGCCAGATCCCTCAGGACGCCGGTAAAGCGCCCGATGTTTTCCTCGTCCAACGGCGCATCAATTTCGTCCAAAAGACAGAACGGCGTCGGCCTGATGAGAAAGCTTGCAAACAACAGTGCCATCGCCGTGAGGGTTTTCTCTCCGCCTGACAACATCGTGATGCTTTTCAGCCGTTTCCCAGGCGGCTGCGCCACGATTTCAATGCCAGGTTCCTGACTCCCGGAGTTTTCGCCGTTTTCTGCAGGCGGTTCATCGACCAGCTGAAGCTCAGCCCGTCCACCGGGAAAGAACTGGCCGAACACCTCGGTAAACTTTTGCTGCAATTCATTGAACGTGGACACAAACATTTCCTTCGTCGTCCGGTTGATGCGCTGGATAATTTCCTTGAGCGACGCGATTGAATTGGCGAGGTCCTGCTCTTGAGCAGACAGAAATTTGTGGCGTTCATCAAGCTCTTGGTGTTCGCTGATGGCGGCCAGATTGATCGGCCCCATTCGATCCAGCCGGTCGCGAAGTCTCTGCAACTGCTCTTTCAGCGCGGTATCGGAATGCTGAGGCGTCTCGTCGGTCACGTCGGCTGAATTCCCCGATGCCGGCTCGGCTGGTTCCAAGGTGTCGTCGAGAAGCGTGAGCGGATCCAGCTGGTAGGTCCCCGACAACGTCCCCTCGACGGTTACCAATTGCGTCCGGATTTCCGCGCGACGAACTTCAACCGTCATCCGTGCATCCCGAATCGCCGACATCCCACGCCGAAACTCTTCAAGGCCGGCCTCCAGCGCTTGACTGGCCGCCATCTGCTGGGCCTGCTCTTCTTGCGTCGCGACCAGCTCCCCTTTCACACGCCCGGCAGTTGCGCCGAATCCCTGACAGAGTGCTTCTTGACGAGCTTGCTCAGCCCGGCTTTGCTCGATTGAAATCTTCAAACCCTCAAGATGCGCACCTAGCACACGACGGCGGTCGTCCGTTTCCTGAATCTGTTGCATCACCCGAACCCGATTCGCCTGCTCATGCTCCCGTTTCGCGCGGAGTCCTTCTGCAGCCAGCCTCGCGTCTGTGACACGTTCCCGGAGCGCTCTGACATGGTGATCGATCTGCTCAAGCCGCTCCCGAACCCGCCCCAACCCAGTTTCTTGCCCGTTCTTCTCAGCCATCCATTGAACCAACTGTGCCTGAACCGAACGCGACTCTTGTTCCAGACGCTGCTGCTCTCCGATGCCTTTCTGAATCTCTCCTGCCATCCCGTTCAGCCGAACGTCGAGGTCGGACAAAAATTGCTGAAGCTTCTCTTCATCTTTACGCAATGAAAGATCCTGCATTTCAGCATCTCGGAGCAAATCCCCGAGTTGTCTTTCCCTCTGTGCAAACGACTGGGCCTGCACCAGCAGCGCTTCACGCTGCCGTTTGCCCTGATCGAGCAACACGACCACTGATTGCCGTTTGGTTTCAAGGTCCATCACCTCCCGACGGCGCTCAAGAAGACCTTGCCTCCCTTGAACCTGCCCACCTGTCACAACCCCCGATGCATCCACCACTTCCCCAGCCAAGGTCACGAGAATCGGACCATCCGGAGCTCTCCAGGACTGTCGCTCCCATAGGCGAATAGCCTGATCCAACGATTCAACGATGACCACACGATCGAATAAACAATCACGGGCTGCCGTACGAGCCGCATCGGTTTGAATTAAATCGACGGCACGCCCGACGACACCTGCCTGATCTGCGATCGCTGACCACCAGACGTTGGGACTTCCCCCTCCCCATCGTGGATGGTGTGGGATAAAGCTGCCTCGGCCAAGGGCCTTCTCCTGCAGGAAACCGATCACCCGATTCGCCACCGATGGCCCGTCAACAAACCATCCGCGAACGCGCTCGCCCAACACCGCCTCAACCGCACGGTCCAAGCCGGGCGGGATCACCAACCATTCAGCTACCGCATCCCGTACGCCTTCACAAGACTTGAGCGCGGTACTCTCATTAGTACCTTGCCGGCCATAGCCCATCTCTTCGCGAACCACCCCCTCCAGCGCCTCAAGACGCGAATCGACCCCCGCCAGCTCTTCCGACCGTCGCAGTATCAATTGGTCCAGCGCTTGGACTTCACGCACGACTCGAGCAGCGTCTTCCTGGACGGATTGTTGTTCGGCTCGAAGGGTGGTAACCAGCCGATCAGCCTTTCCGTATTCTTGCCGCAATACATCATGGCGACCGACGGCGGCATCGCGTTGAGCTTGAAGCTCTTGCCGCTCGGAAGACAACTTTGTTCCCCGATCGCCGAGGTCTTTCATTCGCCCCGCCAGCTGGGAGATGCCCTGCTCCGTGTTCGCCACCAGAACCGCCAGCTGCAACACATCTCCGCGTCCGCGCTCCTCCTCCGCCATAGCCGAGGCTCGCTGATGAAGCAGGTGCTCCATCTCCCGATCAAGTTCGCCGAGTGCGCGCTCTCTGGCCCCCATGTCCTCTTCAACCGAGGCCAATGAGGACTCGATAGCCTGGAGCGCCGCAGCCAAATCATCCCGCGATCTGACCAGGTCATCCAGCTCAGCCGTCTCCTGACCTTGTTGCTGGTCGAACAATTGGCTCCGATTGCGCTCGACCTCTGCGGCGGTAAGCGCCTGCGCCTGCTGTTGTTCCACACGCGCTAGCTCTTCGCGAATCTTTCCGATCGAGTCACCTATTGCAATTGCTGTGAGACGCACCTGCTCAAGGTCGGTTGTAAGTCGAGCCTGCTCCGCCGCTTTCGTGGTTTCTTGCCGATCTAAGCTCAAAACTTCAGCGTCAACCTCTTGTAATCCGTTTCGAAGCACCTTGAATTCTCTCGTTAGCAACGCAATCTCGATCTCGCGCGCCTCCCGCTGCAACGTCTGGAAGGCCCGCGCTTGACGAGCTTGCCGTTCGAGAGAATTGAGCTGCTTCTTCACTTCCGCAACGATGTCGCGGACACGAAGGAGGTTTTGCTGCGTGGCCTCGAGTTTTCGGAGCGCCTCGGCTTTCTGTTTCTTATAGCGAATGATGCCGGCGGTTTCTTCGATGAGCTCGCGCCGATCTTGCGGGGATGCGTTCAGAATCTGATCGATCTGACCCTG
>JACPZN010000165.1 GCA_016195505.1 Nitrospirota bacterium
TAGTAGAGGTCCTCGCGGAAAACCCTTCGCCGGCACAATTCTTCGAGATCCTGGTTCGACGCTGCGATCACCCGGACATCGACATTCACAAATCGGGTGCCACCCACACGCCGCACCTGTCGTTCTTGTAACACACGCAGCAGTCGGGCCTGAAGATTCTGGCTCATCCCGCTGACTTCATCCAGAAAGACTGTCCCGCCATTCGCCGCTTCAAAAAGACCAAGCTTCGCGGAATGCGCTCCGGTAAAGGCTCCCTTCTCATGGCCAAAGAGTTCGGACTCCAACAGGGAATCATGCAACGAGACACAATCCACCGGAATAAAAGGACGGTCGGCACGAAGACTCGCCTGATGAATCGATCGAGCCACTAATTCCTTCCCCGTCCCGCTTTCCCCGTACACGAGCACGTTTGAATCCGTCGGCGCCACTTTCGCAATCAAGCTCAACACTTGTTTCATAGCGGTGCTCTGCCCGATAGTCTGGACAGCTCCGTCCTGCAATCGCGGAGATGATCGTTCCGCTGCTGCGGCGCTACGCAAGAACGCACCCGACCCGCCGCCGAGAGCATCAGCTTCAAACGCTCGACGCACGACTTGTACGAGCTCGGTGCTCGTAAAGGGTTTGGTGATGTAATCAAACGCACCATATCTCATTGACCTCACCGCCGTCTCGATGGTGGCATGCGCCGTCAAGAGCACGACTTGAACGGCAGGGTCCATGCGTTTGGCGGCAGCTAACACCTCAATTCCGTCAAGCTTTGGCATCCGCAAATCCGTCAGCACGAGACCAGGGCGTTCCCGTTCCATCAACTCCAGCGCCTCGCCGGGGTCAGAAGCCACCACACACTCGTACGGCACTCGACTCAAAATCCTCCGACAATTCTCTAAGGCCTCTTCCTCATCATCGACTATAAGAACTTTGCCTGCGATTCCCATGGTGCCTCTTTGTGGATGGGGGTCATAAATCCCACGGTCGGCAAGGCGACCGAGAAGATTGCGCCTGGCTCTCCATTCTTGACCTCAATCTTGCCCCGGTGATCTGACACAATCCCGTACGTTAGAAACAACCCCAGTCCGGTGCCTTGCCCTGCTGGTTTCGTGCTGAAAAATGGATCGAATATCCGACCGATGATCTCAGGGAGAATGCCAGGTCCATTGTCCGACACCGAGATCTCGACCCATGTTTCCGCATCCATCTGGACCGTCGCAGTCCGAACTGTGACGACGCCTTCGGCTCCCAGAGGGCTCACTGCATCGATGGCATTATTTATCAGATTCAGAATGACGGTCTCTAGTCGATCACGATCACCCATGACGGGGGGAAGGGACGCAGACAGGAGTGACTCGAGCCGCACGGAAAGAGCTGACACCCGTTCACCCGCGTTGGCAATGCACGTGCGAACGACGCTATTGACGTCGATCGGTTTCAGGGTTGACACCGTCCCGCGCGAAAAGGTCAGAATGCTCTTGGTAACGCGCGAGATGCGTTCGGCTTGTGTTCGAATCGCTTCTAAATCCTGGCACACCTCAGCCGGCATTGGAAATCGAGACGCATCGGCTTCCATACATTCAATACGATTCAGAATGATGCCGAGCGGATTATTGATCTCGTGCGCAATGCCACTGGCCACTTTGCCTAGGGTGGCAAGCCGCTCAGCCAACTCGAGGTTTTGCACATGCTTGGTAATTTCTTGCGTCTTCTCTTCCACACGCCGGGCCAGGTCTTCGTTGAGTCTTTCGAGTTCTGTTCGAGACGTTTTGAGCCGATCGGCCATTTGGTGAACGGCGGTCGCCAGGTCTTCAAATTCATCGCCCGTGTGAATATTGAGCGGGCGGTCATAGGTGCCCTGACTGATGGCCTCCACGCCCGACTGCAGAATCTGAATAGGGCGAGCGATGCGAGCCGCCACATAGCGGCCCATCGCCCAAAGAAGCCCGATCATCACCAACCCAATCGCGGCGAGATTCCTCACCTGATCTCTAATTGGCGCGTAACTTTCCGCCGGCTGCTGTCTCACAAACACATGCCACGGGTTGTCCGGCAACTTGAGACCGCGGACGGGAGCATACCCCACAACAGTGTCGTTCGCCCCATGCCCGTCATCCTCCGCGATGGCCCACCCGGGCTCCGATGACACAATCATCGCCATCAGTTGACTGGGAATCCGGTGCGCTTGACGAGGCAGGATGGGACAGACGAGCGGGTTCCCCGCGGCATCGAACAGCATGGCATGGCCGGTTTGTCCAATCCGGATCTGTTTGATCATCGCAAAGAGCATATCGAACCGATAGGATGCTTTGACCGCTCCGATGACCGCATGCTGCCGGTCGTCAAGAATCGGGACCGCGATGTCGATGGTTTCTTCGGACGTCCTGAACGATCCTTCTTGGGCAGGAATTAATCCACTGACATAGACCTGATCTATTCCACTTGCTCGAACCGTTTCCCACCAGGGCTCTTTTCCAAAATAAAAATGATCCGGCTCCGAACTCGCAGCGACAAGTGCTCCGTATTGATCCGTAATCAACAAGCCAACGACCTTATCGCCATCACGAACCTTTGTCTCCAAGAGAAAGCGGGAGAGCTCAGCGTTCAAGAGACGCGCGGCACTCTCAAAGCCTTTCTCCCAGAGCTGCATCCGGTCATTGATGAGGGCCTGCACTTTGTCGTGACCTATTGGATAGGATTGGTTGGCGGCCTCGACCGGCTGACGGACACGCAGTGGAGCCGAGCCAAGCAAACGGACGCTTTGCACCTCGCTTTGCACTAACATCGTCACACGATCGGCAGCTTGAATGGCAACGGCTTGAAGATTTCCTCCAATAACATCTCGAAGAGAACGCATGCCCGACACATAGGCCAGGACAAGACCGATGAGCAAAGGGATGCACCCCACCAGCACGATGGCTAAAACTATTCGCCCTCGAATCGTTCGAATCCTCATACGCTCCCCTTAGACAAGGAGACATTGTAAGCAACAGCGATGAGAAAACTCTAGACCAGGGAGAGGATTACCGATTGAAAAGGAAGCAGGTTCAGGCGATGCTAGAAATGATCAATTTCACTTCGATCGAGAATGCTAGTCGACCAGGATCAACGGTAAATTAAAAATCAGCCCGAGTGGGGAACCTAAGAAACAGTGCCACTAGTGGCACCTGCCACTGTAACTGAATGATATTGAATGACACGAGATGTCACTTTTTGCTTTCCATTTTTATCGTAAGTAATTGAGCTTGCTCATTTTCAGTCTGTCCTGAAAAGGCTGGTGTCGACAGTTCGATTCTGTCCCTCGGCACCACAGCATCACTCAACGGTGCGTTGATTTTCTGCTGCACTGGCAGCGTTTTTCCTGTGGAAGAAGTGAACACCCTTGGTACGGGACTTTAGGGCTCGGTCGGCAGATCGCTGAAATAGAACGCCGAGATGGCCACTGTCGCAGCGACATTCAGCGACTCAACCCCCCTGGCGAGCGGGATAGAAAACCTGACATCGGATGCCTTCACAAGATGCGGTGACAATCCCCTCCCTTCATTTCCAACAGCAATAATGAGACGGCGGGGGATCTCCCGAATGCTCCTGAGAGCAATCGTTTCGGGCGACGGCACAAGAGCAGAATAGATCGAACAGTTGTGCTCCGAAAACATTCGAATGTCCTGTACACGAAAAATCGGAAGGGCCAAGACCGCGCCGGCTGTGGCACGAACCACTTTTGAGCTGAAGTGGTCTACAGAATCACAGCTGAACCATACTCCCGTGAGATTCAGGGCAGCGGCCGTCCGGATAATGGTCCCCACATTCGCCGGATCCCTTAATTGGTCCCCGTAGATGCCAAGCACCCTCGATTGTTTCAATATCTTCGCCACATCCCATTGTGGTTGCCGAACGACAGCCAGCACTCCCTGCGGAGCCTCGACGTCCGAAAGTTTCTCAAAGACAGCATTCGAGCAAGAAAATTGGTGAGCAGCCAGCTTGGAACGGATCCTCCGTTCTGCCTCATTCTCATCTTGGAGATAACGAGAGGACAACGTCAGGCTGACAATGGCTTGCGGGCGCTGGCGAATGAGATCGAAGCAAGAGTTGGCGCCTTCGATGACGAAGGCGCGTTCATGCATCCTGGTTTTCTTGTCGTGGAGCAGATGCCGTATCAGGGTACCCTGAGAACGTGTCAGGGGCTTGAGAGGGGATGCCGCGTCCACCATTACCACGACATCATTTGGAAGGTGGCCCGACAGGAGTGACTCAGATAACTATCGTCGCTTTCGCTCAGAAGCCGCCTCTGCCGCGCGGATACGTTGGGCCCTGGCTTTTGCCCTCTTCAGCGCAGTCAGCTTTCCCCGCGTCCGGGCTTGCTCAAATTGTAATTGCTCAAGCTGGGATTGAAAGTGAGCTTTCTCTTGCTTGTGGATGTCTGCACATTCCGCTTTGGAAAGCATGGTCCAGTCTCCGCTATTCCTTGCGCGTTTGATACGTTCGTCCAATGACTCTCGCAGCTGCCTTGCCCGCATCGTCATAAGAGACTTCAGGGCCTGTTGCCGACGCTGAACCTCTTCCTCTTCAGCCATAATGCCACGAATATCGGTTCCCAACATGGTCCCTCACCTCCTTCATATTGACAGGACATTCTACCTGATTTAGCTCGTGATCTTCCACTTGGAGAAATAGAACGTAAGTCATTGAATTTACTTTAATAATAAGACATTCGGCTGACTCACATATTGAAGCAACCCGGGTGGTTTCTGTATCATCGCGCCATGTCTATCGGACCATTTATCCAGGCATGGAGACTTTCAAGAAAGCAATCAATCGAGTCGTTATCAGACACGGCAGGAATATCTGCGGCTCTTCTTGAGCAGATTGAATCGGAGCAGGCAGATCCATCCATAGCGACGATTCAAGCGCTGGCCACAGCCCTCCATATTCCACCGGCTTGGCTTTTTGACAATCCCTCCTCATTCGAATGCCTGTTTAATGACTTAGAAGAACGAGAAGAACCGGCTCCTTCGCAAGTTGATCCTGTCACCGATCGCATCTTAGCTGGATCTCGAATGGACCGTTCGCTCTATGTCCTTCTTACAGCACTCATGCAAACCGGTGATCCAAAACTGTTGCGCGCCGCCGAGATGAGCCTGCGAAGTCTAGTGAAACAATCTCGCCAAGCCTCAGTCCCCTGGCAGCAACGCCCCTCAGGGCATTTTGAGCCTCCGAGCGACTAAGCTATTGGGCTGGAGGTTGGAACATGCAGTGGTGCGGATCTGGGATGAAACGGCGTTGTTTCCTACCGGCGGAGCGTTAGAAGGCCTGTACTATGAAGCACTTCAGATAGCGCGTTTCCGGCACACTCGCTAGGATAGGATGGTCGGCGCTCTGACCCCGCTGTTCAATAAGTCGTACTTTCCGTTTGGCATCGCGGGCGGCCAGGCAGATTGCTGTCCAGAAATCTGCGTCTGACACCGGATGCGAGCAAGAACTCGTCACGAGAAACCCTTCTGGCTTCAACAACTTGAGCCCCAAGAGGTTGATGTCCTTGTACCCGGCAAGAGCTCGGGACAAGGATTGCTTACTTCGAGCAAACGCCGGCGGATCAAGCATGACGAGATCATAGTGCCGCCCTGCCTTCACGAGATTCCGCATCTCCTCGAATGCGTCTGCTTTTCGGTACGAGCACTGCCCGTCAAGATGATTGAGGCGGGCATGCTCACGCGCCAACAGTAGCGTCTCTTCACTGACATCAAGCCCCTCCACTGACGCCGCTCCGGCAAGAGCCGCATGAATTCCGAAGGCTCCCGTATGGCAAAATACTTCCAGCACCTCAGCCCCAGTTGCAAGCTTTGCCGCAGCCAACCGATTCTCCCGCTGATCGCAGAACCAGCCGGTTTTTTGACCCCGCTCGATATCGACGACA
>JACPZN010000047.1 GCA_016195505.1 Nitrospirota bacterium
ACCGAGGGCGAGTAAGAAATATCGCAACACGCTAGCAGGATGGCGAAAAGGGCCACCAGCTTCGTTCTCGCCTCGCTCGAAGCCTCAACGTACCGAAAAGCGTACGCCTCGATTTCTCGCTCGCTGCGGCCTTGCCTGGTGAAAGGCGCATCTTGGCGCGCCGGGGCGGGGCGGGTGAGAAGGACGGCCATTTTGACCATCCCGCAAAAAGGTTGAGGATCAATCTTCCTCCCATTGTTATATTTTACGGCCGAGGAGACGACACAGCGGATGGACGAATGACCCACAACATGATGCCCGCAAAAGCCAGGGAGCCAGCCGCCGCAAACCAGAGAAACCAATCGAGCTTGCCGAACAGAGTAAACAGCAGCAGCGCCACTGAGAAATCGCGGCTCGCGATGTTTTTCAACATGAAATCGGACCATGCGGCATTCGCCGGCGTTCTCCACCCGCTCACGGATTTAATTTTTTGCGCTTTCTCCACCAGCAGGAAGGAGAGTCCGTTGCCGAGCACCGCGGCTGCACCGAGCGCGAGCATCATCCAGGCATGTGGCTGTCCCACGTGCGTCGTATACAGCCCGGCGGCGATGCCTGCGAAGATCGCCATATGCACGATATTATCCATGGCGATATCAAGCCATGCACCGAACGGCGATTCCGTAAACGTCAGGCGCGCCACTTCGCCGTCGCAACAGTCGATGACGGCTGCCAGCTGGAACAGCAGGGCCGCGAATACGCCTGCCGCGTAGGTCCCCATTCCGAATCCCGCAGCCGACACCAAGCCGACCAGCGTGGCCAAGATCGTAATGGAGTTGGGCGAGAGCCCGACGAGAAGGAACAGGCGTGTGAACCAACGGGAAAGCCTACGATTGAAGTACCGATCGACGAAGCCCTCGGATTCCCCTTTCAGCGAACTGAAGAGCTTCTTTTCGGCCATCTGCGCATCAGCCGGCGTCCTCACGTCCTGATACCAGCTGCCGCGTTTCTCCTCGGTCGCCACGACTCGTACACGACCATCGACCGCCGCTCGTTCAAGCCACTGACGGATCGGGACCCGGCCGTTTTGGGTCGGAATCTGACTGGCGGCGCTCATGAGGCCGGCCGGCAAAACCACCAGCTCTGCGGCGCGCGGCGCCGAATCGTCGAAGTGGACCGGAGCGAAGGCCGTCAAGCGATTGGAGCGGACCTTCAACCGAACACTGCGTAGCGTCGATCCTGCTGAAGGTCCCTGCACCGTCTGCGCCACGACGATGGCCTCGCCGTCCTGCACGTCATGCCGCAGCTGTTCGATCAATCCCCGCGAGAACACACTGCTCACGCTCGCGACAAGCGCAAAGCCGCGCACTTCAGCCGCCAGAGATTCCCATGTGCGCGGGTCGTCAAGGGGGAATTCCCGAATGGGCATCCACCGAACGGGGATTGTCACGCGCGGCCCATTCCCCAACGCCTGCTTGAGCTGCTCTTCCTCTGGACCGACCAGCACGATCAATTGACGAATACCCCCTCGCTGCAAGGTCAGCACCGCTCTCTGGAACAGACCGATTCCCACGACACTTGTCAGTGGACCTACGTCGCCGACGTGGAGCCCGATTGGTCCGCTGAACAAGCTGGCCGAAGGCAGCAAGATAGCCGTAGCGAGTCCCTGGATCTCCGCCCGCCTCTGAATGACGCTCTCACTCATCGTTGAAACCTCTGACTCGTCGTTTGCATCTCGTGTTTCGTGCCCGCGAGATACGCTTCACGATTGACGAGCGACTGCCCCTTGCGCATCGTGTATCAAGGATGACTTTCTCACAATTTTGGCAAAACTTCCAACTCAGCTTTCTTTACGTCCTCGACAAAATCTATCTCCGTCCACGGGAGACCGCCGATCTTTTCGTGGCCGACCCGCACGTCCCGGAAATACTCCAGCAACGCATCTTCATACTCCATGCTCCACGCTTCTTTCTCGATGCAGGACCGGAGAGATGAAACGATGTGCGGCGCGTCTGCATGCTTCACCTTCAAAAAACCGACGCCTTCGCCCGCGTAGTCGTAATGGTCAGGCATCTTCTTCGTCAGCGCGATGACGCGGCCGCCCTCGACGACCACCATGCATTCCTCGCCGCTTTGCTTGACCGTTTCATCCATCAGCAATGCATTCTCATAGGGCGAGGCGACGAGGCGCCGCAAGATTTCCCGATGAAACAGCACATCGGCGTCCATGACGATGACGTCGTCATCCAACGCGGTCCGCGCTATCCACAAGGAGGAAATGCTGCCGCGATGAAATTGCTCGTTGACCAGAAATTTTACCGCTACACCGTACGACTCGCGCTCGACCTCCGCGCGGATCATCTCCTGCTTGTAGCCGACGACGATGTCGGCTCGCCTGATCCCGACACTGGCCAGCGTCGCCAAGTAGCGGTGCAGCAGCGACTGGCCGCCGATCTCGATGAGACACTTGGGTCGATGTTGCGTGACTTGCCAAAGACGCTTGCCGACTCCCGCTGCGAGTATGATCGCCTTCATGTGGGCTTACAGGCCTGTTCGAAAGCGTCGAGAAATCCGGTGAACTGCGCCTCGGTCAACGCACCCATGTTGGCGACGCGGAAAATCTTGCTCTCCAGATTACCCTGCCCGGCATAGATCACGTAGCCCTTTGCCTTGAGCCGGTCGTGCAACTGCTGATAGCTCACGCCCTCCGGAAGATGGAACGCTGTGATCGTGTTCGATTGCCGATCGGGCGGCAACAGCGTCCTCACGCCCAATTTCGCCAGCCGCTCGCGAATGAGCGTCGCCGCCTTCTTGTAACGCTGGATCCGGTTGGCCACGCCTTCCTCGAGGAGCTCACTCAACGCTTCGTCGAAGGCATAGTACACCTGGACGGCGGGCGTGAACGGAATCGTGCCCCGACCTTCGTTGTCGATATAGTGTGTGAGATGGAGATACCAGGACCGCTTGGGATAGGCACGCATCTTCTCGACGAATCCCTTCCGCACGAGCACGAACGAGACGCCGGGGAAGCCCTGGATACATTTCCCAGCCGTGCCCGCCACCATATAGATGTGGGACTTCGAGATATCGATCGTTTCGCCCCCCAGCGCGCTGACCGCATCGAGCACGAAGACGCGATTTTGGTTGTCGACGACCGCGGCGATGTCCTTGACCGGATTGAGTAGGCCCGTCGTCGTCTCGTGATGGACCATGCCGACGACGTGCACTTCCTGATGCTGCCGCAAAGCGAGGAGCAATTTTTCGGGATCGGGCCGAGCGGTCCATTCATACTTCAACTCGTTCACACCCAGACGATGGAGCCCGATTATCTGAGACATCCGCTCGCCATACACGCCGTTGTTCAGGATGAGCATGCGCCTGCCGTGAGGCAGCGACGAAAACAACGCGGCTTCGACGGCGGCTGTTCCTGACCCCGTGATGACCACGGCCACGTACTCCGATTCCGCCCCAGGAACGAACGCCTTGAGCAGCTTAGCCTGCCAGGATTTAAAAGAATCACTCGTTCTCCCCTTCCTCTTCTCCCTACGGGGGCGGAACGGACTTCCCTTTATTGCGCGCATCGAGCGAGCACATTCCGATCGTGCGCGCTCGGCGAGCACAAGGGAGGTTCGTCGCGCCCCCTATTTTTCAATCGCCTTCATGAATCGTCTCGTAATCTCCGGTGGATCGTGCAGGACGCGGCCGGCATCCTCGACAAACTCGTTGACTTTTATGAGCAACATGCTGGGGCCGTCCTTTTTCAGCATGTCCTTGAACTCGTAGACGAGATCGTCGCGATCGAGCACACGTTCGACGTTCACATAGCCCGCGGCTTTCGCGACCTTCTCCAAAGGCACGACATTGGAGATCGTCGGCTGGTTCCCGGTGGTCCCGTACACTTCGTTGTCGAACACCACGTGAATAAAATTCTTGGGCTTCAACGCTCCGACGGTAGCGAGTGTTCCCATCCCCATCAGCACGTTGCCGTCGCCGTCAAATGTGATGACCTGTTTGTTCGGCTTCGCGAGCGCTACGCCGAGCGCGATGGCCGGCGCATTTCCCATCGACCCGATCATGTAGAAATGCGTGGGGCGATCGGCGATCTTATGCGCCTCACGCGAGGGAAACCCATTACAGATGACGACCGGCTGATCGGTCAGCAACTCGAGCAACGCCGCGATGGCCTGCGCCCGGCTGATCAATGTCCCCTGTTCCGGTCTCATTACCTTGTATTTGCCTCTCTCATGATTCCCTACCCCTTGCCTATCACCTTTTACTCGTCACGCGTCACCCATCACACATCACGGTTTTCATGGGTGCAGCCCTTTCACCACACCCTTTGTAATAAAAAGTGCGACCGGAATCCGTTGTTTCATGAAGGTCTCCGCCACCCATTTGAAATCTTCCATCGCCGTCTTTTCGGTCAGGGTGCGATGGGGAATTTTCATCGTATCGAGGAACTGCGGCATGACTTCGCCCATCACCAGATGCTCCGGGGCATCTTTCCCCCCTTGGCCACGCCACGAGACAATGAGGATACAGGGTTGCCGATAAATCATGTTCAGAGAAATCAGGGTATTGAGCGAAGTGCCCAGCCCGGAGTTCTGCATCAGGACGGCCGGGGTTTTTCCCGCCATGTAAGCCCCTGCGGCCATGCCTACGGCTTCATCTTCGCGGACAGCAGGGGTATACAACCGACGGGTCATCAGCTCCGCGATGATTCCGCCAAGAATCGAATCGGGCACGCCGGTGAAAAAGTTCACCCCAATGTCCTGCATCGACTGAACAAAGAAATCGCTTTCAATCATACGTCACGTTCTTTTTCGTGAAGTTGCTGACCAAACCGCCTAGAAAATCGGGGCATTATAAGACACAGCCTTGCGGATTCTCAAGAAACATCGACGGGTTGCGTTCACCTTTGCCGCATGGTAGCGTTTGCGAACTTCGTTCTTCGTTCGTCCGGATTGATGTCATGAACCACTCCACCATGCCGCCGCCTCTTTTTCAACTCCTTGTTTTGATGATTGGAACCATCATCTGCGCGGGACCTGCCTGCGCCGTTCCGATGATGAATGACCCAAAAGGATTTCACAACATCGCGTGGGGTGCGTCTCTGCGATCGCGCCAGGATCTGCAGACCACGCGGTCAAGCCCTCATATCAACGAGTATCTGCAGAAGACAGAACCGTCGGCTTTTGCCGGCGCTGAGATGACGAGCATCCACTATCTATCGGTGGATGACCAGTTTGCACGGGTCACGATTCGATATCAGGGGGAACAGATCCACAAACAGGTGCTGAACTTCTTGGAGAGGCAGTTCGGGTCGCTCGAGCATATTCCCGGCCAAATGGTACGGGGCCTCAATCAGCAGTATAATTGGCGAGGCTCCGACACTGAAATCAACCTGACCTATCAAGCCAGCACGGAGCGTGGGTATATCTTCATCGATAGTCGAACGCTCGCGCCACGGTTCAATGACTACATTACCGATTCAGCCG